>JANPLJ010001043.1:0-6226 GCA_031426475.1 Pirellulaceae bacterium
GAACACGAAGGAAAGCGGTCTCGTTTTCAGCATCTTGCACCAAAAATTGCTCGATATTCTGCCGAAGCATCTTGGTCTGTTCAAGATCGCCAAGGCGATGCGTGGCAATCGCAAGCAAGGCTTTGCTGTGAACACTCAATGACTTACGCTTTTCGTAAAGGAACGATTGCATCTCAGGCGACGGTCGATCCGATTCGACCAAAATTTGAAAGACGAAAGCGTCCAAGTCACTCGGATTTTCTTTGTACGGATTTTGTTTCGACGGAGCATTGCGAAGCAGCTGAAGCTGTTCTGCCTGATATCGCGCTAACCACTCGATGCCACGATTCAAGCAATCTGGAACGATCGCGGCATCGGCAGCCTTGGCTGCCAGCAACCCACGCACCACGACTGCCGTTGTATGTGGCCAGCTATGCTCGCCTAAGCCACTGAACCAACCCCAACCACCATCCGAAAGTTGCATTTCGGTCAGTCGTCGCAATCCCGATTCAACCATCTTTCCGACTTCCGCGTTGTCAAAGACGGGGTTACGGTCAAAGCGCTTCCAGCGCGCAGCCCGCTCGCTTGGATCACCCAGCTCTTGCGCATTCAAATTGCCGCGTTTTTCCTGCAGTACTCGTAAATCGATCCCCATCTTGGTCAACGTTCGGTGCGTGATCACCGTGGGGACGAATCGATTCAGAGTCTGCTCGGTGCAACCGTGCGGATACTCGACCATATATGGCAGTGCATCGACCATCGACATCGCCAACGAAGGCGATACACGAACCGTCAATCGCGACTGGTCCACGAATCGAGCTTCGGGGACAGTGAATTCGATGGTCGACGAAGGTTGATCTGGGCGTACCGTACCCGCAAAGCTTTCCGTTTTGAGAATTCCATTCACTACCACAGGAAGCTTCATTTCCATCGCATCGGATTCACGTGTCGAGATGGCAGAAACACGAAGCTTTGCTTCACCCGGCTTGATTGCTCGGCATCGCCAATCGACCCGCTTTTGCCCGTGGGATGGAACACTGATGGCTTGTGAAGCTTGCTCAGGTTCGAGCAGCTTTAGAAAATCACCCTCTTGTTGCAGTTCAACACGCACTTCGACGGCTTCATCGAAATCGTTATTCACCAGAGCCGAAGCGACCACTTCATCGCGATCGACCAAGAATCGCGGAGTTTGCAAGCGAACCATCAAGTTCTTACGAGTCAACGCTTGCGTTTTTCCGCTACCAACGCGAACACAACTCGCCATCGACCAAACACCGATTTGCCAGCTCGTCAAGTTTTCAGGCATCTTGAACGTGGCAGTGCTTTTGCCCGATCGACCAAGGTTGATATTGGCGACCCAGTACGCCGCATCGGCGAAGTCTTTGCGGATCGCGGGCGGTGCGGCTCCGGCATTGCCCAGTTGGGCTTCCCCTTCGGCTGGTGCAGGCATCGCCGCGTCCGATTTGGCCATCGACATCGGAGCTGCACGCAGCCCAACTCCGTCCATCGCCATCGCTTCCATCGCACCACCACCCATGCCGCCACCAAAACTCCTGTTCGTCCCTCGCAAAGCGCTGCGCGAATTTTTTCTGGCCATATTCTTTTGTAAAAATGGTTCGTTCGCCATCGCATCCGCATCGTCTGCCATCGAAGCTCCAAAGATCCCGAGTGGATCGGCTGGCAACATGTTCAAGATATAGATGGGCGAAGTCTTGCGAGAAAGATTCTCAAACGATTGCGGATAGTGTTGGCGTCGCCACTTCCAAAAGAATTCGCGAATATCGGGCGGCAACGCGTCGGGGGCAATCTGCTCAAGCGAGCGATCGTAAACGGCCAGGATCGCCGATCCGTCTACGGGCTCTCCATTCATGCCCGTGACGGTAATCCCAACTTCCGCTTCTTCGCCCGGAAGATACGCCTCTTTGCTGGCAGAAACTTCGACATTGAGAACGCGTTGTTGCGGTGGAACAATGATCTCGCGAGCTTCTTGATGGAAATCGCCGTCGTAGATCGTGAACGCCTCGACAAAGAAATTCGGTTGGTCATCGGCAGCAACAGGAATATCGACAATTGCCGTCTTCGCGCGAAGCTGGACCTTTTGCGGAACGGGATAGACACTCCCTTGCGGACGGACGAACAGCCACACCAACGCATCGTCTCGATCGGCATTAATTTGCAATCGAACTTTGTCGCCAACTCCATATTCGCTCTTATCGGGAACCAATTCCAACGCGCTGAATCGAAAGTCGGCGCCTTGCATGTTGTCCCCGCGAACCGTTAGCAAATAGCCCCCTTCGATCGAATGCTCGGCCGCGTCGATCAGAGTCAACTTCAATCGATATTGCCCAGCACGTCCGGCTTGTAGTGTATGCTCGAGATTCCCCTCGGCATCCGTCGCAACCTCCCATGTATCGACGACGCTCTCGATCGGTTCGCGGTCTGGGTCGTAGGTAACTCGCAGCAATTCCAGCTTGCCCTTCGCCGAGACAGCTTTCCCGCCGAGCGTCTTCGCTTGGAAATTCGCAACTATTTTGTCGCCGGCATTGTAGTACCCTCGATTGCACCAACTGTAAATCTTGAAGGCTTGTCGAGTCGCGATGACTTCACCGGATGCATGCAGTGTTCGACGCGAGGCGTCGCGTACATCGACATCGATCTTGTAGCGATGGTCTGAGTCGCTCTGGAAAGCAAGCGCGATCGAAGAATCGATCTCGATGGTTGCTTCACCATTTTCATCGAGCTTCACCTCTTTCTGAACGACCAGCTCCGGTGGTTCTTCATTCATCCTCGGCAGCCACCATGGCATCGGTCGGAAGCAACCACCCCATCGCGTCCACCCGGGAAACCAATCGAGGTCATATGCCGTCCACCAATATCCCGGTCCATAACACCAATCAAACGGTCGAATCGGATAGTATGAATCTTTGAATGCCGTTCGAGTGACCTTGATCGTGGCGGTCGCCTCTGTGACAGGTGAGCCGAAGTAGTATTTGGCGCGAATCTTGGCTTGAAATTTTTCGCCAAGCTGAATCGGATCCTTGGGGGCATCGACCATGACTTCGAATTCTGGCTTGCGATACTCTTCCACGCGAATCATCAAGTTGGTTAGTATCCTGCCGCTCTCGATCTGAAAATGATAAGCCCCCAGTTTCACGTCCTTCGGAAGCGCAAATTCGATGTTCCCACCACCGAGACGGTCGGTTTCGATCGCACCCGACCAGATCGAGGTCCCTTGCGGATCCATCAATTCGACAGAGTAGTTCGCTCCAGCTTGCGAGGCTTTCTCGTTCTGATTGGCATTGATGGCGTATCCAGCTTTGGCGACCCAAAACTTTGCCTTGACGGCTTCACCAGGGCGATATGCGGGACGATCGGAAACGCCGTAGGCTTTGAGTTGTTCGAAAGTCTGTTTGCTAAAGGCGTTGTACCAGAGATGCTCCATGCCGAGCGTGGCTAAGCGACCTTCCCCAGCTCGCGCGGTTACCTGCCACTGATAGTTCGTTGGCAGCTCCGAGGCATCCAGGACAATCTGGCCGTCTGTTGAAGTCTTCTTGGCGAAATTCGCGATCTTGACGGGCTGAGGTCGACCATTGTTGTATTCGTGCGCAAAGCCAAAGAATTCGACATTCGCATTGGGGATCGGGAGGCCGGTAATCGCGTCGGCGACGACGTACAGAATCTTGTTGTCTAACTGCTTCCGCACGATCGATGTATCGTGAATCCAGACCAGGCATCTCGCGATATGATCTGGCTTCTCAAGTTTTGCCGTGACAACATACAAACCCGCTTGCTGAAGTGGCGTGGCAACTTGAACTCGACGATCCCAATGATTCTCACGCGGCTTGAGATCGAGTGTCCAATTCGCGACCGAGCCTTGGAGATATTGGTCGATCTTGACGGTTGAAAACAGATCGTATGGTTCGACGATTCCAGGAGGATAACGCTTCTGGCCACCAAAGCTTGGCTGTTGGTTTGGGCGGTGTGTTTTATAAAACTGTTTGATATCGGTGAGAAGTTTTTCAACGTCGACTTTCGCGGCCGTGAACGTCGCTTGCTCGGCGTTTCGAAAAACGAATCCAACCGTCGCCGGTTTGCCGGCCGACTGGGCGTCGATCATATCGAAACGGCACGCGGCTCGACGATACTTGCAAGCGACTGCCTAAAATAGTCATCGCTGATTCCGGCTGCAATCGCTTGCTGACAAAAACCGGCTGACTTGGAATACTGTCGACGATTTGAATAGATATCGACAAGTCGACTATAGGCGACCGAGTCCTTGGGCGCATCTTTAATCATGCTTTGGTAGATGCGAATCGGATTGAATTCATCGGACAAGGCAAACCTCTGAATGCCGTTTGCGAGTCGAGCGATCGTTTCGTTATCGTCGAGTGTATGAATGGCATAGGTTCCGGTTTTGTTATCTGACGCGTTTTCTTTTGTCTCGTCGGAAAAACTTGCCTGCACGCGAAAAAAGAGCGAATCGTTTGCTAGCGTTTCAACGCCGAACTGAGTTGTCAAAAACTCGGCCCAGAACAACCTTGCATCTGTCGGTTGTGTTGACGACCATCGGTCGATCGCCCACCGCAATCGCTGACCATCATTGACAGCTTGGTTCCACGAGGCGACTGTCGAGAATAGAACAGGTTTACCGTCGACGTCGACGGGCGCAAAACGGCTGACTTGGCTAGGATCGATCGCTTCGATTTCGATGTAGTCGGGAACCTTATCAATATCGGTCTTGCTTTGAAGCATCCAGGATGACTGGCCACTCCGCTGATCGAGCAAGGTTTGGGCGAGCTGCTGATAGAAGCGGGCCGCGGAAGCCTTATCGATTTCTTTCTCAACCAGCGGGATCGCGCGATTGAGCCATGCCAACGCTTGTTGGCGATCTTGCTCCTGCACAAAGACCCACGCCCCCGAATCGCCCCTTAGAGGAGCCCGGAGAAAAACATTCGAAGAAATCAGTCCATGATGCGGAGCTTGGAGAATTGCATTTGCCGCCTGAGCCAGGACACGCCATTTGTCTGAGTGTTTCTCGACGACGGATTTCAGGAATACATCGGCTTCTTCCATCAACCCGAGCTGGCTCAGGCACTGGATTGTCGCTTCGACATCCTCATGGACTTTGGCGGGGTTCGTTTGAGGATTCTGAGCCAAAGTACGAAAAATCTTGAGCGCGTCCTTCCAGTTCCCCTGCTCGCGAAGCTGCTTCGCTTGAACGCGAATCCGAGCTTCATCCTGCGGTGCGGCCATTCCAGAAGCAGTCAAGATCGCGATTCCCGTCGTGAGGACGCTAAACAGCCACCCAAGGCTGATTCGGTTGACCGAAAGCATGATTCATTCCTAGATTTCAGAGAAGATTCCATTGGAATTGCCATTCTAACGCATACCGAAGACAGACGAATGAAGGCACGATTCGGTTCCCCGGATTTGCTGCAAGATTGCGGCATCCTTCATGCGGGTCGTCCCCTATCAGCATCCGCGGGCGATCAG
The DNA here is from genome assembly GCA_031426475.1 of Pirellulaceae bacterium. Lineage (GTDB taxonomy): Bacteria > Planctomycetota > Planctomycetia > Pirellulales > Pirellulaceae > JAIYDQ01. The sequence goes on from JANPLJ010001043.1 coordinate 5,473, forward strand.
ATCGAGTGATTTTCACTCCCATCCCCATCATCAAGACGCGGTCATCTAAAAAAAGTGGGGAAAGTGAGTATGATATATCGCTCATGGATGGTTTACGGTGTTCCCAGAAAGTGTTTTCGTTTTCCTTGAAAGTGGCCTCAATGCGTGTTTTGGTAACCGGTTCCAGCGGTCTCATTGGCTCTGCCGCTGTTCGTCATTACGATTCCGTTGGGGCTGAGGTGATTGGGATTGACAATAACATGCGGCAGACATTCTTTGGACCACAAGGAAGTACTGCCTGGAATCTTGAGTTGCTACAAAGAGAAACCAGCCACTTTACGCATCACAATATCAATATCTGTCATCGCGAACAGATTTTCGATTTGTTTTCAAAGCACCGGTTTGATCGAGTCATTCACTGTGCCGCCCAGCCTTCGCACGATAAAGCCAAGGACATTCCGCTTCTCGACTTCGACGTCAACGCCGGCGGCACAATCAATATGCTCGAAGCGACGCGTCAACACTCGCCAGACGCGGTATTCATTCAGATGAGCACGAACAAAGTCTATGGAGATGCTCCGAACGAGCTGCCGCTCAAGGAACTCGAAACTCGTTGGGATTACGCTCGCCCTGAAGACTTCCATGGCATCAGCGAGTCATGTCGCATCGATAATACGATGCACTCGTTATTTGGTGCCTCGAAAACGGCTGCCGACGTCATCGCACAAGAATACGGAAAATACTTCGGTATGAAAGTCGGCGGGTTTCGCGGAGG
>JANPLJ010001044.1:0-10556 GCA_031426475.1 Pirellulaceae bacterium
ATCCTGCGAGCAACGCAGGAGCTTGAAGCGTCACTTCCGAAACTCGTTCGGTCCCTGAAATGAGCCGCAGGAGCACTGCAAAGCCAGGAGATGTTACTCCTGTCTGTAAGATGTCTCGAAATTCACTCACTCGAACCGAAAGAGCTTTCCAAGCATCGTCTCGATACAACGATGTCGGCCCAATCGCTGGTGCCACGAGGAATAGCTTTAGCATCCCAAGGAAAAGGATGCTCGCGGCATCCATTATGTTGACAGATTTGATAATCGTCGATTCGCGTACGTTCTCATCGGCGGACATGCATTACTCGTTGTATTGGTATGTATCACCTGGCAGCAATACAATGGGTTTGGAACGCGTGCGCTGCTTAACTAAATCTGCCCATCGAACCGCATCTTGGGCAATAGGAGGCCATGTGTTGTAATGGGTAGGTAAAACAACTTTCGGTTGAATCCACTCGACCGCTCGAATGGCATCGTCGATTCCCATGGTGAGTGTCCAAGCCAGCGGATTTTCAGTGACATTTTCTGTCCTCTGGGTTTTCAATGGGAATCGTTCGGAAAGCTCCGTTCTCCTGTCACCTTCGACGGCTGGTGGCAGGAGAGCGATTTGAACAAACTTGTGCGGCATAATAGCTGGAAGCATCCACCTTAAAAAGACGGCTTCTATTCAAGGAGATGCGAGCCCAAAGCCACCACCTCCTGGTGTCTTCAGCCCTATTCGTTCACCGGCCTTCAGTTTTATTTGACATGTGGCAGGCAGCAGATGAATTTGCCCATCGGAAGCAACTTGATAATTCTCACCCGGCGCACCTGAATCTCCTCCCGACATGCCATAGGGATGGTTGTCTCCACGGCGGCTAGTAACCAAAGACACATCCAGGTCCTCGAACATCAGCATCTCTCGATGTATACCATTCCCGCCATGATACCTCCCAGAACCACCACTGCCACTACGAATTTCGAAGCGAGTCAATTGCACCGGATATCGCGACTCGAGAATTTCCGGGTCTGTCAGTCGAGTATTGGTCATATGAGTATGAACGGCATCCGCACCATTTGCATTTTCCGTCGCTCCGGCACCACCTCCGATGGTTTCGTAATAACCAAACTTCGAGTTTCCCATCAATAGATTATTCATGGTTCCTTGGCTCGCGCCGGCGACTTGCAAAGCACCGAGCAAACAATCGACGACGCGTTGACTGGTTTCGACATTTCCAGCAGCCACGGCCGGCTGTTTTTCCAAAGGGAGAGAGGATTGGTATGGATTCAGCAATCCCGTCGGAATGATTAATTGGATGGGACGAAGGGCACCGCTGTTTAGCGGCAATTCATCATCGATCATCGTCCTAACAACATACATGACCGCAGCGGTAACGATCGCTGGATTTGCATTAAGATTGCTTTTCGAAATCGGTCCCGTACCAGTCATGTCGATGGTTAAACTCCCACCACCGAATATGAGGCAGGCAGCAATCGACGTTCCATCGTCTAGCGAGTCGACAAAAGACCGCCGTTGTGAACCATAGCTCTCAATCCAGCGCCGCACTTTCGCCTCGGAGGCAGCCTGGATATGTTCCAGATATGCTTCGACGACACCCCAAGAATACTCATCGACCAACTCCAACAAGAAAGCCTCGCCCCTGCGATTAGCCGCTTGCTGTGCTGTCACATCGGCCATGTTTTCCTCCACACAGCGTGATGGATAGCGAGCCGATAGCAGCAGTCGCCGCAATTCATCCGATCGATCTTGTCCGGCCTCTACCAGATGCATCGCCGGAATAATCACGCCTTCTTCCTCCAGGCATTTCGTGAGTGGTGACATCGAACCGGGCGCTAGGCCCCCGATTTCAGCGTGATGAGCGCGACTCGCAGTAAAGAAAATCCGATCTCCGGCCTTCGAAAAAATAGGTGTGACTACGGTCACATCGGGTAGATGCGAGCCGCCGCGATAAGGGTCATTCGTGATGAAGCAGTCACCGAAACGCATCGACGGAAATTGATGGATAATCCGCTTCACGGTTTCGCTCATCGCTCCCAAGTGCACAGGGACGTGCGGAGCGTTTGCAATCAAGTCTCCGTTTGCCGCAAAGACAGCGCAGCTGTAATCTCGTCGCTCTTTGACGTTTACGCTGATGGCGGTCTGCTCCAAGACGATCCCCATCGAATCGGCAATCGCAGCCAATCGCTGCGCAAGTACTTCGAGGAGAATTGGATCGTCGAGATCAACAAGTTCGTGAGAAGTCGGTTGTCTTGCTTTGAAAAGTCGTAGCGCATGAGTCGAAAGAACCTCGAGCGACCATCCGACATCCACAATGGTCGTGTTCCCCTCGGAAACGACGACCCCCGGGCCTTCGAGTCGATGTCCCCAATCAAGCGACTTCCGATCGACGATCCATCCATCGTGCCATGAACCCATCGAATAGACTCGATGGCGCGACATCGGTGGCAATTCGCGATCGCTGGTTTCACGAGCTATAATCGGAGTTAGTTTATGGGCTGTCTCGGCGATGGATTCTACTCGCAAGGCGACGACTTCGATGGCTCGCCCCATGCGATCGAAGCCAAATTGATGTCGATGCACGTCGGCAAAAAATGATTCAAGATTACTGTAGTCGGTCGATTGCAACGAGAGAGGCTGGTCAGTACCGAGGTAACGCATTTCCAGAGTTCGAACATGCCGAAGATTACTTGTGTCGATTTGCTCTTCGGCGAGCATTTTCTGGGAGGCGAGTTCAAGCTGATGAAATTCGGATTCGAAGCTGCGTGAATCGATCTCGGAAAGTGGTCGATATATCGATTTTGCAACCCAGCGTGTGATACTCGCCAGGCCCATACCACGAGCGCTCAACAAGCCTGCGTCAGGCGGATCGAGAATGGTTTCCATCTTTAAGATCTCAGCGATTTCGCAAATATGCTGCCCAGCTGCACCTCCGAAGCCGACTAGAACATGGCTTCGTGGATCAGCGCCTTGGGCAATCGAAATCCTTTTGACGGCCGCCGCCATGTGTTCATTGGCAATGCGGCGAAGCCCCGATGTGAACTTGTCAACGTTGAAATCATCACTTGCTATATTCGCTTGTTCAAGCAGTTCGGCAAGCCTTGAACGCGCCGTCAAAACATTCAACGGGAATGGAAACGCTGCTGGAACAACGCGACCTTGCAATAAATTGAGGTCTGTGACGGTGAGCGGTCCCCCGCGTCCGTAGCATGCTGGTCCTGGATCAGCTCCAGCGCTTTGCGGGCCGACCCGCCATTGAAATCCATCGAACGAGCAGATCGAACCACCCCCTGCTGCGACGGTGTGAATTGCCAGCATTGGAGTCATCAAGCGCACACCCGCCTTGATCGATTCGTACTCGATCGTTGGCGTTCCCGCAATGCGACAGACATCGGTACTCGTCCCGCCCATGTCCAAGCCTATCGCGTTGCAATAGCCAGCGGCTGCAGCAAGTTTCGTCAGTGCTACGGCGCCTCCAGCGGGTCCGGAGAGAACGCAGTCTTTTCCTCGATACTTCGATCGGTCAACCAGCCCACCGTGGCTCGTCATCACTCGAAGTGTTGAGGAATTCTCGATTCCGAACTGATCGCCGACGCGCGCCAAATAGTCTCGAACGACGGGGCCAAGGTACGCATCGACCACCGTTGTCTCGGCTCGACTTACAAGCTTAATCATCGGCGCCACTTCAGAACTTATACTGATCTCGCGGAAACCAGCTTCGCGTGCGAGTTGCTCGACTTGCAATTCATGAATGGGGTTTCGGTAGCTATGCATAAGACATATTGCCAGCGATCGTATCTCAAGTTGTTTGAGGTTTTGAAGTGTCGCTTGAATCTGGTCTATTTCGATCGCTCGTCTAACCGAACCATCCGCTGCCAATCGCTCATCGATTTCAACGACGATATCGTATAATGGTTCGCGTTTTCGGATATTGAGTGCGAACAGATTGGGCCGTTCCTGGTAACCGATTCGCAAGATATCGCGAAAGCCTTGCGTAACGAGCAAAGCTGTCTTGGCCCCGCGTCGCGTCAATAGTGCGTTGGTACCTCGAGTCGTACCGAGCCTTACGTTGAGCGGCGGAAGTGACTCTGTCAACGGAACGCCAAGCAAGAGACGAGTCGCGAGAATCGGTGCTTCAACACCTGCAATCAGCTCGTATGAAGGCAAGGTAGGCCGAAGCGGACTAGATAATAACTCTGACGGAATCGCGTGTTCGGTTCGCAAGCACCCCACCGAAGCGTCGTGTTCTATGCAGCGGGATTCCCATACTGGCTGGCCCGAATCATCGAGCCATCGAACGATAGCGCCCTGCCAAAATCCGTTTGGTTCCGCTGATCGCGCATCATCGATCCATTCATCGCGACCACGCAATTGCGTGACATGGCCCTTGACGGTGCCGCTGCTAAGTACCTTCGTTGCCCGATGACTTCCGTCGGGCAGTACAATAAAGCAATCGGTAAACGTCCCTCCAACATCGCACCAAACTTCGATCAAAAGCGTACAACCTTTCATCTATTCCAGAAACGCAAATTGCATCATGCTGAAGTCTCCTCGTCAGCATGACGACGAACATCCAGCCCGAACCGAAAAACTATCCACCAGAAAACCATGAAGTCTAACTTGGATGCACAGGAATTGCTTGGAGAACAGTATATCAAATGCTACTCAACAGGCAGAAACCCAGTACGCTCAAAGAATCGCCGCTATGATATTCACAACTCGACGCCTGGCTAAAACAAAACCGCGACCCGTTTTTCGATCTGCAATGAAGATGAAACAAATCTTACTCACGATTCTCCTGTGCCATTTCGGATTTCGGGTTGTGTGTCTTGACGAGCCTCTGTCTGGGACACAGCTGCTCACCTCCGAAGGCGACCTCTCGGTGCAGATGATTGCTGGTATCGGTCGCTATCTTGATGGCGAGATTGAGCGCGCTGCAGCCGCCCGTCCGACTCGTTGGAAATCGTTGGGTAAGGACGCCGCAAGGAAACTCGTGCGGAAGCGACTCGGCATGGCAGACGCGGTAGTAAGCGGACCGATGGAAGTTTTTGCCCCGGTCGATGCCGTACCGACGAGCCATGAACAGCATGTGCGCTGGCCTGTCTTCGACGATGTCTATGGCGAAGGGTTGCTGTTCAGGCCCGAAGGCGAATCGATTGCGACGATTATCGTGGTGCCCGATGCCGATCAGATTCCGGAGACTTGGTCGCTCCCACGCCGGCTTGTGGAGCAGGGTTGCACGGTGCTCGTGCCAGCATTAGTGGACCGTCGCGACAATTTCTCCGGGAGCAAGCTGCTCGGACGCTCGGTGAATCAGCCGCATCGCGAGTGGATTTATCGGCAGGCGTTCGAGGCCGGTCGAACGCTTGCTGGTTACGAAGTGCAGAAAATTCTGAGGGCGCTCGATGCGCTCGGTGTGGACAAGGCTGGACTCGTCGGTTACGGCGAAGGTGGTTTGATCGCGCTGCATGCTGCCGCGCTTGACACGCGTTTTACGGCAACTGTCGTGAGCGGATACTTCGGGCCTCGCGATCGACTGTGGAGTGAACCGATTTACCGGAACACGTTCGGCACGTTACGAGATTTTGCCGACGCGGAGCTTGCAGCGCTGATCGCTCCAAGAATGCTGATCGTCGAACACAGTGCCGCACCGACACCGGCCCTGCTGACGAAACGCAATCGCCCGCCGACTCCCGGCGAGATCCAAACGCCGACTCTTGCCGAGGTCCGCGCGGAAGTCGATCGCGCGGGTGTGCCGATCATCATCACCGAGTCCGCTGAACTTTCGTTACAATCGCTGTTCAAAGAGCTCGGCCTGGCAGTCGCGGCGAGACCGTCGCCCGTCGTACCTACGCTCAACTTCGACAACGACGCGCGCCAACATCGCATCGTGCGGGAGCTCGAGAATCACACGCAGCGACTATTGCGTGAATCCGACGTCACTCGCAATGCGAGCGACTTGTGGACCAAGATCAGTGACCGCGCAGTGTGGCCCACCGTGCAACAGGACGCGCGGAGAGTGTTTTGGGAGCAAACGTTGGGCAAGCTTCCGACCGACTATCTTCCCCCGAACGCGCGCAGTCGGGTGGTGATCGAGAATGAAAAGTGGATCGGCTACGATATAGTGCTGGATGTGCATCCAGATGTTTTTGCGTGGGGTATTTTGCTCGTGCCCAAGGATCTTCAAGCGAGTGAGCGCAGACCGGTCGTCGTTTGTCAGCACGGCCTCGAAGGGCTGCCGATGGACACGATCACCGACGATGCAGAAACACGAGCATTCGGGTTCTACAAAGCATTCGCTGCACGGCTGGCCGACCGTGGCTTTATCGTCTTTTCCCCGCACAATCCGTATCGCGGCGAAGACGCTTTTCGGGTGTTGCAACGCAAAGCGAATCCGGTTGGTCTCTCGCTCTTCTCGGTCATCATCGCTCAGCACGATGTGATCACGCGCTGGCTTGGGACGCTACCGTTCGTCGATCCGGCCCGCATTGGCTTCTACGGCCTGAGCTACGGTGGCAAAAGCGCAATGCGAGTACCAGCCGCACTTGATCGCTACTGCCTGTCCATCTGCTCGGGCGACTTCAATGAATGGGTACTGAAAAACGCTTCCACTACGTATCCATCCAGTTACATGTTCACGGGCGAATACGAGATCTTCGAATGGAATCTGGCGCACACCTTCAACTACGCGGAAATGGCGATGCTTATCGCTCCCCGCCCGTTTATGGTCGAGCGCGGCCACGACGACCGCGTCGCGACGAGCGAATGGGTGGGTTTTGAAATGGGCAAGGTGCTGCGAGGCTACAGCAAACTCGGCTTCGCCGAACGCGCACAGCTCGAGTGGTTCGATGGTCCGCACACGATCCACGGTGTAGGTACATTTCAATTCCTTCACCAACACTTGAATTGGCCTGAACCTCAATGAAGCGAGTCTTGGTGATTGTTCGTCTCTCGCCTTCCTTCATTGTCACGGTTTCACTCGCGCTTTGAAATCCAGACCGACTTGCGCGGACATGATTCGTACCAACGTCTGCACGGTTGTGCATCTGGTTTCCAGGCTCCAGCCTGGGAACGAGCGTAAATCGGATGACTAGCAAATTTTCACGGTTATCCAGAGCGGTGAATCGGACTTCGCAGAACGGCGAGCTCAGGTCCAAAGAATGTCGTCGACGAACCGAATCGCTAACCGCGTTTCCTAGTTACTTGGCTGGCGCGCTGAAACAATGCATGACACCATCATCGCTGCCGATATAGACGGAGCCGTTCGCAATTGCTGGAGACGAAACAATCTTTCTCCGCAACTGATACGACCAGACAATTTCTTCCTCCGAAATGACTCCGTCATCGTTTGGGTCTTTCTCCGGCAAGGCGACTAGGAGACCTCTGGAGGTACCGACAAAAACCATCCCATCGGCGATCGCCGGGGAACCCATGATTCCTGTTGTCAGAGCGGGTGTTTCATATACCCAAAGAGCATTACCCTTCTCTGCATCGATACATCTCAATTTCCCATCGCTCCCACCGAAAAAGAGTCGCCCTTTGTGAATGCCAGGTGATGAATAGACGTACCTCTCGGTATTGAATGACCAGATTAGGTCCGAGTTTCCAAGATGCGAATCCGCAATTCCTTCATCGACGCCTTCCACCTCGCCGTTGACCGCGAGCGAGTACATGCGATATGTTCGGTTCCCAGCGTTGGCAATCCAATCGCCGCTGTTGGCGATGATCACCCGGCCATTTTCCTCGTCGATGACCGGCGATGAATAGGTTATGTCGTCGATATCAAAATCCCAGAGGATGCGACCGGTCGATTCCAGGAAACAATACAGTCTCCCGCCGCTCGCTCTTCCCGGTTGATTTCCAGTAGCGGCAAAGACCTTTCCCTGGTAGATGGCGGGTGACGACGAAAAGGCGTGCTGTCCGTGATAGGGAGTCCACGTCTTCCAAATGACCTCGCCCGTTTTGGCGTCGAAGCAGTAAAAATACTGGTCAATTGCGCCCAAGAAAAGTTTCCCGTCGTTAATGGCAGGCGAACTGGGGATCACGTCGTTAACGCCTCCTGTACTAGGTCCGACGGTATAGTCCCAAACGATTTCATTGTCGCTGATCGTGCCATCGGCGTTCGGATCGTCGACGGGAAGAGCGTAAATCTTTCGGTCGGCGGCCCCAAAAAACACCATGCCTTCGCTGACGGCAGGCGAAGAAAAGATCGCATACGACTGGCCATAAAAGGTCCAGATGAGGTCGCCGGTTTTGGCATCCATGCAATAGACGTTTCCGTTGGAATTGCCGACATACAGTTTCTCATGGAAAACGGCGGGTGAAGACCAGAACCCCTGCGAGTCCGAAAGCTTTTTACTCCAAGCGACGAAGGGAGAATGAGGTGCAGTTGATGCTGAGTATCCAGTGTTCAGCAAATCACCACGAAATTTCGGCCATTCTCGTTGGAGAGAAGTTCGATCTGTTGGTGTCTCATCGCTAGCAAGAACGCTCGGGTGATTGAAGAGGAAGAGTTTACCTCCATAGAAAGCGAAGGCGCCTACGACAACTGAGACGACGATGCATCGGATTGCGTTTGACATACCGAACCTCGATTTGGATTTCTGCCCATGGTTTTCAAATTGCATGAGCGGTTCAAAAGAGCGAGTAGTGGCGAATTATTGCGTCGTGTTTGCAGGCAGGTTTTGGTGGAGGAATTGGGTCATTAGACCGTATAGATGCAGACTTGTCGTCTTACCTTCGTTAATGGAATGACTTCGGTTCGGATAAAACATTTGAGAAAACGGTTTGTTTAATTCCACGAGCCGATTGATTAACTTCTCCATTCCTTGGGCATGACAATTGTCGTCGCCGGTCCCGTGGACCACTAGCAAGTTGCCCTTCAACCCTGCAGCGTGGGTGATGGGCGAGCCACGTTTGTAGTCTTCGGCATTGTCTTGCGGCAACCCCATGTATCGCTCTTGATAGATCGTGTCGTAGAGACGCATGTCAGGGACCGAAGCTACTGCTATCCCTGTGTGATACAGTTCAGGATAGCGGAATATCAGATTTAGTGTCAACGATCCACCACCACTCCACCCCCACACGCCGACTCGTTTTGCGTCTAGGTACGGTCGTTTGAGCAGTTCGCGCACGGCAGCCGCTTGGTCCTCCGACGCGAGCGTACCGACGCGACGGTAGGCGGCTTTCCGCCAGTCATGACCGCGAGGGCAAGGTGTCCCCCGATTATCGATACACGCCACTGCGTATCCTTGCTGGGTGAGCATCAAATGCCATAGATAATTGTTCCCGCCCCAACGGTCGCGCACTGACTGGCTGGCTGGTTCACCATACACGTGGACTACGAGTGGATACTTCTTGTTCACGTCGAAGCCGGCTGGCTTCATCAGCCAACCGTCAAGCTGGACGCCGTGGCCAATGTCCACTCGAAAAAACTCGACAGGAGTCTTGTTCAGTTTCTCTACGGTTTTACCGAGGCTTTCATTTGCCGAAAGCGTTTGGAGTACTTTATGGTCCGGAAGCGAGACGATCTCAACCCGCGGTGGCTTGCCGAATGCCGAGTAAGTGTGGACTGCGAACTTCCCGTCGGGAGACATAGCGTACTCATGTGTGCCCGATTGATCTGTCGGGGTCAAACGCTCGGGTGCGGCGTTTCCGTTGAGCAAGGCGCTAAAAAGGTATTGCTGAGTCGGATTCTCAGGGGAGGCGAGAAAGTAAATGCGACCCGTCTTCTCGTCTATTCGCAACATTTGGATCACGTCAAACTCGCCCTTCATGGCACGCCGAACACTCGCGCCATCTCGCGAAACAATATAAAGGCTTCGCCATCCTTCGCGTTCGCTGAGCCAAGTGAAGGCTCTCTCGTTGTCAATCCATTCCGTCGCGTCGTCTTGGATATCGACCCAAGCCCCATCGCGCTCCGTCATCACCGTTTGCACTTTACCGTTCCCGACATCGGCAATCATCACATCCACGGCATTCTGAAGTCGGTTAACGCGTTGAATGACGAGCTCTCTCGAACTACCCGCCCATTCCATCCGGGGGATATAGAAATCTATCCGCGTATCTCCCGGCACATCGATCCATTTCGTTGTCCCACCGGATGCCGCGACGACACCGATTCGACAAGCCGAGTTCCGTTCACCCGTCTTTGGGTACGCAAACGATTTCAGCACTGGGTAATTTGCAGTAGTATTGTCGACGAGCGTGAACTTCTTTACATCGGTTGTATCGAGCTGCCAGTAGGCAATCTGCTGTCCGTCCGGACTCCATCGCCAACCGTCACGGCAAGAGAACTCCTCTTCATAGACCCAATCGAAGGTGCCGTTGATCACTTCGTTCGAACCATCCTGGGTGAGCTTTCTCGCATCACCTCCTTGAACCGGTTCGATGACCAGGTTGTTTTCGTGGACGTAACCCACTCGAGTACCGTCCGGCGACAACTTCGCGAACATCAGCGTCGAAGGTTCAGCATTCCCACCGAGTTTCGTGAGCTTGCCGGTAGAGCGACGAAACGTCCAATAGTCGCCACGCGTATTCTGTCGCCATACCTTGACTG
>JANPLJ010001045.1:0-4447 GCA_031426475.1 Pirellulaceae bacterium
AGCGATTTTCAAAGCTTCCATCGAAGCACGAAGCCCAACCTTCTTGGCAAGTTGAATGCAGAGCGAAATCATTCTTGGCCCATAGGTATAAATAAGGGCGGGTCATCAGGCAGCACAAGCGGTCGGGCTCGTAGTCGCTGAAAATCCTCTCGAGCCTGGTCGCGTTCCTGATCCGCCAATCGCAGTTTCTCGGCAAAATGGCGTTGATCACGTTGGAGCTGCTCGTTGATTCGGATTTGTTCATCCAGCTGGCAACGCAAACCGTCGGCACGTAGTCGTTGGGTGTCACGACTTTGGAGTAAATTTCGTGCGACTTCTTACAAAGATGCTCTATACTGACCGACGGTATTAAGAAATAATCCCATAGCTGCTGCGCTCCTTCGCTTGGCGTTTTGTGATAACTCACCAAATACGAAGTTGCGTAGCAGTTTTCAAATCCAATTCTTACCCAAACTCCCTACTTTTCTGCATTTTCATCAGGCCCCCGTAGCCCTCTCCCCGGAGTACCGGGGAGAGGGAACCATAAAACTTCCGTAACTGTAAACGGCCCACCGCATGCTCAAATGAGTTACTCAAATCCGTAGCGAAACTCGTCAAGAGTCTCGACCTTGCCACATCGGTCACCGAAAATCTTGACGATTTTCGCTACAAGCCGTGAACGGTTACAAAATTCCGTAGCCTTGGGGCGTTCGTGATAGAGCGTCGGGCAACGATCCTTCTGAAGCGCGTTTTGGAAGATCTGAAACGGCAGATTGAAACTCGGCGCGAGATTCATCGATGCGATTTGGAAGCGGGGATGGGGACGGTATATTTGCCGTTTGCATTGGCGAGGAAGTATCCGAAAGCGGAGTCCGATTTTTGCTGGCAGTATGTATTTCCTGCGAAGCGGATCTCGCGAGACCCACGCTCGGGAGTTTTTCGAAGGCATCATGTGAGCGACAAATATTTCGGCGACTATTTTTCGGATGCGGTAGAGCGATCGAAGATAGCGACGAACGGCATTGGGTCAGATCCTGTTTTCTGTTTTCGCGTTGAATACGGGCTTGCATGCGACGCGCATTTTGTTTGCAAGAGCTGTTCCGAAATCTTGTTTCTGCAGAGATGGCATCGACATCGGTTGCTCGGACGTGTCGAAGGTCAGATCGTGGGTGGATGGAAATCCTAGCTGCGCCCGCCTCGATTGCGATCTTGGCCAAGCGAACAAGAACCGATACTACAGCCAATCATCGAATCGTCAGAGCTAGTCCACTGTCATCTCAATGTGGATGTATTACTTTCGGCTGCAAAGTATGGAAAAACACTCGACAGACCAGAGAGAGAGTGGTATACCCGAGAAATGCCGCCTATCTTGCCCATTGAAAGCCTTTATCAAGAACGCATCGCAGCGATGACGCCTGCCGAACGAGTTGCTCGTTCGGCGGCGCTTTTTGTTTGGACGCGACAGCAAATCCAACGTCAGATTACGGCAGAGCACGGCTCGATTCCAGAGAATACTTTGAAATGGTTGGTGGCGCTGCGAATCTACGGAGCTGAACCCGTCGTAAGAGTACTTATCGAAAAGGAACTGGCCCGTTTTTCCAGTTGAAATTTTTCGCGAAACGCTTAATAAAGCGATCAAGATTTTCGAGTCTCATTCGATTCGATTTCACTTGACCGGTGGCTTGACTGGAACGGCCTACGGTGAGCCACGTATGACTCAGGATATCGATATCGTGATCGATCCGGTGAGCTCGAAGAAACGGATTGAAGAAATACTTGCGTCGCTGGTTGATTCCGATTTTCTCTTTGAGGAATCGACCATTCGACATGCCATAAAAACGGGCGGGATGTTCCAACTGTTGGACCGAACTGAATCGCTCAAGCTAGATATCTATCCGCGCGAACTGATTCCAAACGAATTGGATCGATCGCAGAGTCTTGAAATCTTCGCTGGGTATTTTGTCCCGGTTGTTTCGCGCGTTGATGCGGCTGGTTCAAAGCTGATATGGATCAGCAAGGGTAGTCACAAATCTCGACGTGATCTACGAGCAATCTATCGCTTTGCGAACGCCGACGACCAGGAGCAAATGACGCAACTCGCCGCGAAGCTCAGCCTCGAAAAGCTTTTCGCAGAGGTCCTCGCCGAACCTGATGAACTTCAATAAATACTCTTTCAACCTTGCTTTCTCGCTCGCCACCATTCGACAACCATCGGCAGGACGCTCAGTCCAACAATGCCAAAGATGACAAGTTCGAAGTTCTTCTTGACGATCTCTAGGTTGCCAAACAAATAGCCGAGCAACAAGAACAGCACGACCCATGTTATGCCGCCGATAACGTTGTAGAACCAGAAGCGACGATATTGCATCTGTCCGATCCCAGCGACGAACGGAGCAAAGGTTCTCACGATCGGAACGAATCTCGCTAAGACAATCGTCTTGGCGCCGTACTTCTCATAGAATGACTGAGCTCGATCGAGATGCTTTCGATTGAGCAGCCAAGAGCCTTCCCATTGAAAAACTTTGGGGCCGATAAACCTACCGCAAGCGTAGTTGACCGCATCACCGGCTACGGCAGCGATGATCAGCAGCGGGATTAGCCAAGCCAGCTGGATCGGACTTCCGACCGTTGCGGCCAACGCACCGACCGCGAACAAAAGCGAGTCACCAGGAAGAAATGGGGTAACCACCAGCCCGGTCTCGCAAAAAATAATGGCGAACAGAACGACGTAGAGCCATGGCCCCATCGAAGTTGCCAAGCCATTCAGATGAGTATCGAGGTGAAGGAGCCAATCGAGTAGGTTCACGGGGATTCCAAAGGGAAAAAGACGATCAGGGGCGGAAATTAGCGAGAAACCTATTGTAAATCCGCGATTCTGGAATCCCCCTTGCGATCAGGCGACTTTCAAAATTTCCCGAATTCTTGGGAAGGATTTTGCGGGCTAGGACCAGACGTGTCCGGGGAATCGCGAATATAAGGGTGTCGAGCAAACGGCTCCAACGAAAGCCCAAAAGTACTTGCGGCCCGCGAGAAAAAATGTTACTATCCATCCGTATACTGGGTGGTGGTAAACGCTCAGCGGCAGCATTCGTCAGACGTCAATATTGGCGTGGATTGCACGAAATGCTCGACGGTTGTAACCAGTTTTTCGTACAGTAGTCTTCATCGAAGGGAATGATCGAATCATGGCAGGCAGTGGAAAATCGACCGGTAAGAAGAAAGATACCAAACCCGCAGCGGAAGCGACCAGCGGTATGGAAACGATCTACAAGCGCGAGCCAGGGCTGAAAACAGCTCTGCAGCAAATCGAGAAGCAGTTCGGCGAAGGCTCGATCATGCCGCTCGGAGCAGATCGACTGCTCAAGGTGGAAGGAGTCAAAACAGGCTCGCTCTCGTTGGATATCGCTTTAGGCGGCCAAGGCATCCCGCGTGGTCGAATCGTCGAAATTTTTGGCCCCGAGTCGAGCGGTAAAACGACGCTCGCGTTGCATGTCGCAGCCGAAGCCCAAAAGACCGGTGGAATCGCGGCTATCATCGATGCGGAACATGCTTTTGATCCGACGTGGGGTAAAAAGCTGGGTGTCCAGTTGGATACGCTGTTGGTCTCGCAACCGAGCAGTGGCGAAGAAGCGATGCAGATCACTGAAATGCTCGTGAAGAGCAATGCAGTCGATGTCATTATTATTGACTCGGTCGCCGCATTGGTACCAAAACAGGAATTGGAAGGCGAGATCGGCGATTCACACGTTGGTTTGCAAGCTCGTTTGATGAGTCAGTCGATGCGAAAGCTGACTGGAGCGATCGCCAAGAGCAAGACGTGTGTGATCTTTATCAACCAAATCCGCGAGAAGATCGGCGTTATGTTTGGTAGCCCTGAAACGACTCCTGGCGGTCGAGCATTGAAGTTCTATTCATCGTGCCGAATCGATGTTCGACGTATCGGAGCATTGAAAGACGGTGAAGAACAGGTCGGCCAACGCGTTCGTGTCAAAATCGTCAAGAACAAAGTTGCCCCTCCGTTCCGGGTTGCCGAATTCGATATGATGCACAGCAACGGGATTAGCTACGAAGGCGACGTTCTCGACCTTGGAGCATTGCACAAAATCGTTAACCGAAGTGGTGCTTGGTTCAAGTATGGTGATACGTACCTCGGCCAAGGCAAGGAAAAGGCGCGTAACTTCCTGATCGAGAACCCACAGATTACGGAAGAAATTCGCGAACTCGTCCTGGCTGCGGGAGGCTATGCCGGTCCAGAAGGGGCAGTTGCGGAAGCCGATGCACCGGAAGAAGCCCTCGCCGATTCCTAAAGTATGCTTCTTGGCATCAAGTGGTCCCGCGACTCCGCTCATTGGTATCTACACAATTCCACGGCAGTACCCTTAATGGACCCCCACGAATGGAATTCGTGGGGGTCTCTTGCATTTTTGCGAAAGATCAAAGAATTTCCTTTCGTAATTGTGTAGATACC
>JANPLJ010001046.1:0-2892 GCA_031426475.1 Pirellulaceae bacterium
GTTACTACGATTGCCGCGAAATAGGGACACTTCTCGCTGATGGCCGGCAACTGGTTCCCAGGCTCCGGCCTGGGAACCCGATGAATTGCAGGCTCTGCCTGCTGCCGCGTCGCTCGATCCACTGCGTCGCAGGAGGCAGAGCCTCCAAGACAGCTCTTTCCCAGGCTGGAGCCTGGGAACGAGCGTGTTCATACTGGCGACTAGCGAGAAGTTTCGAAATAGGAGGTTCAATCCTTTTTCTCGTTCGGTACCGTTTTCACTTTAGGCTCTTCCGTCTCGTCATGGTCGTATTCTTCGTACAGTATCGACGGGCAGACTTCTTCTTTCTCACACTGCTTGCATACAATATGAATCAAGTCGGTACTCGACAGACGAACCTGTGACTCACGACACAATTGATAGAGCTGGTTAAGATGGACGCATGCCATAGAAATTTTCCTTGTTTACTGTCAGGATAGATCAACGCTTGCGGTAGGCTAGTTCCATTATCTCAAATCTAGGCTTTGTTTCTAAAGATCGAATTGGAGGTAGCTACGTTCGCCAGAACGTGGAAATCCCTGTGAAGAACCACGCTCTGGCGAGCGTAGCTACCTGTTTAGAAACAATGCCTAGTTTGTTGACGACACTCAGCTTGCCTCGCTTGCGTTTGAACTACCAGTTTATCATATATCGCTCGCTATCCTATTCGTTCTTGTCTGACCTTCCGTTATATTCAGAGGACAGCCTTTTTCGAGTTCTGATTCGCTAGGACCGCAGTCGGAGTACCCAATTCATGTCGCAATGCACAATCTCTCCTCAGGAGCTCCATGAACGAGTTCGGCAAGGTGGGCCTGTCGATTTGATCGATGTTCGGACACCGGCCGAGTTTCGCGAGCTCCATGTCACGTTCGCACGGAATATGCCTTTGGATCAACTCGATGCCGCTACGATCTGTCGCGAACACAACGGCAAGGGTAGCCCGCTGTACGTTATTTGTCGTTCGGGGGGGCGTGCAGCAAAGGCCATCGAGGCCTTGAAGGCCGCAGGTGGAGCCAGTCTTGTCAACGTTGAGGGGGAACATTGGCTTGGGACAAAGCGGGGTTGCCTGTCCATCGTGGTAAGAAAGCGATGTCACTCGAACGACAAGTCCGCATTGCAGCTGGCTCCTTAATCTTCATCGGTGCCGCGTTAGGTTTTTTCGTACATCCCTATTTTATGGGCCTAGCAGCATTCGTTGGGGCAGGATTGGTGTTTGCGGGAATCACAGATACCTGCGCCATGGGGATGATGATCGCGAAAATGCCCTGGAATCAAGTCTAGCAACGTCGGCTCGGATGCTATCAGCATCCGCCACCATCGCACCATTCATCATCTGTAGGGTGTATATCGGTTAACGCAGCTGGCTCAGAATTTTCGAAGAAGTCAGCACCCGGTTCCGATAGAAAGCGAAGCGACATGGAAGTCGATCCGCAAATCTAACCGGTGAAAGCTGCCATGTCCGATTCGTTTTTTCAGAAGCCGATGGGTGTCGTAAGCTTGATCGGGAGCGCGATCGTCGGTCCCTATTTCTACTTTGGCGGAACCGAAGCACCCTCGACGGCTCCGGTACCATCGGCACAATCTCCAGCCGATCCCACCGCTTACTTGACTGGTTATGCTGGTCAGCCAAATATTGCCGTTGGACCAACGGCCGCCTATTCCGATCAGCAGTATCCGTCTCAGCTACAATCACCTTCTCTAACGAATGCACCTGTATCGGATTTTCGCGAAATCCTTCGTTTCGATGTTACGCCAGCTTGGGTGCCGCAACACTTCAATCGCGTAACGACCGTCCTCGCCGATACTCGTTTGGATGGGCTGCGAGTTCCATTTGTATCGGGAACGCAACCTACCGACATTGCTGGATCGCTGACTTACTTTTTCGATTCTCAGCAAGCCTTACGTCGAATTCAATTGATCGGTCGATGCGGTGACCCCTCGATTTTGGTCAACTTGATGCTCCAGTACTATCACTTGCAGGCCGAGCCCAGCTTGGGCGGGCACTTGTACACCTCGCGATGGAACAATCGCGTGACCAGCGTCATGCAACTGACTCCGGCACCGGTGATTTATAGCCACGACGTCCATTCGCGATACGAGATCTTTCTCGAGCTTAATCAACCGACGGTCGACTATGCGCTCACCGCCGAAGCCGAGCAAATATTGAGAAATGCGAACCTAACGCAACGATGGTAAGGTGCGTTTGAGATACAATGGAAAGCCCTCCATTGTTACTATCCTGCCACTCGTCATAGCGATCAACCTTCCATGCATTGCAAAATCGTTAACAACCCACTCTGCGCGACCGTTGTTTTTCTAGCCATCCTTGCTGGAGCATCCAAAGCTGAGGAGAAAAAGCCTGTGTTGGACAAAAACGACCCGCTTCTTCAAGTTTTCGAGCCCCGGGAATATGTCGATGAATCCGGTCAATCGCTCAACTATCGTCTGATGAAGCCGATCGATTTCAAGCCGAGCAAGAAGTATCCTTTGGTTCTTTTCCTGCACGGTGCTGGCGAGCGGGGCGATGACAACGTTTTGCAGTTGGTGCATGCAGCCAAACAGTTTGCGAACGAAGAACGTCGTCGACAGTATCCCGCTTACGTTTTGTTCCCGCAGTGTCCGAAAGAAAAACGGTGGGTCGAAGTCGATTGGAAACTAGATGCACATACGATGCCAGAAGAACCGAGCGCAAGCATGGTGTTGGTGAAGGCACTCGTCGATGCGATGGTCGAAACAGCCGGTATCGATGAAAATCGTATTTACGTAACCGGTCTATCGATGGGAGGATTCGGGACTTGGGACGCAATTGCGCGTTACAAAGACTTTTTTGCCGCCGCGGCTCCGGTTTGCGGTGGTGGGGATCCGACAACCGCC
>JANPLJ010001047.1:0-2535 GCA_031426475.1 Pirellulaceae bacterium
CCCTCAAAACATACATAATTCTCCGCATCAAAAGCGATTCACACGCTCCTTCGCTGACGCTTCAGGCTCTTGCCAGGGCTGATTTTTCTAACAAGCCTGCGTAATCGCTAATCTTGGGCGACTTGCCCTCTTGCCAAGCTACTTCGAATGCGTCGCATACCGCGTCTACTTTCTCTTCAATACGTAGCTCATTCCAAGTTTCGTCATCAATCGGTATCTTGACCATCGCTTCTACCCTCTGGTTTGATTCCAAACTCCTCGGCCCATAGATTCCGAATGAGACGGAGCTTACGATCAACTGTCCTTGACGTCACGCCGATTTTTTTGGCGATTTCTTCGTTCGTAAGCCCTTCCAATTTCAAGCGAGCCACTTGTCTCGACTTGTCATCGCGAAGCACCATTTCAATCAAATAATTACATGAATCCCTTAGCGAAATAACGGAATCCAATGTTGGCTCGGTACCCGCAATGTCATCCATGTCAAATGCTTCATTTTGGTATACACCAAGATCGGTCTCCAATACGACACGACCGCCGCCACGCTTTTGACGCAGCTCCAACCGCGTCTGACTTGCCAATTTACGCTTTGCGACCTTGAGCAGCAAATTCCAAAGATCCCCCCGAACTCGCAAATCCGGAAACTGTCCAACCGCAACTTTTCGGCAAACCGTCTCTAGTACTTGCGATGCAACGTCTTCGCCGCCCACTGCCCGTCCAGGTGTCTTGGCCATTCCAGCTTCGACGAAATTGGCAAGTCTCAAAAAATATCGTCCCCACACGCCAGCGTGTACCGGCGAGGAGCCGCCCTTGAGTTCCTCGATCCATTTTGTGACTGAACCGTCTGAATCAGGCTGTGTCATAAGTTAGCGCTCTCGATGCTTTGCCGTGGCTTCAAGAACCACATTTGCAACAGTCGGCAATCTAGGCGATTCGCTACGCAACTACAACCAAATTCCCCAAAGAAAGTCCGGTTTTTTTGAGGAAATTCGGTTGTGTAAAAAAATAGAAATTGCTGGAGAATTTTGTCGTACTTAAAGCGTGTTTTGGCGATGTCACTATTGAAGGACGATAGTTCTCGGCGGTACTTCCCCGCTTTTTCCCGTCAAACTAGCTGATGGTGCATTCGCGTGCACCGCCGGGGCAGGCAGCTAGCTTGGCGGGAACTTTTTTGTGCCCTCTTTTTACCTCGCAAGTATTCATAGCACTTGACCTTCTACGCCTGTTTAACCGAACATAGCTGGAAGGTTTCGTTGCTCTGGCTCGAGAGTTGCATTTAAACTGCGGCTTTTTGACTGTCCGTACACGTTGCGAAGGTTTCTTGGATGACACGTTCTGCGGTTATTTTTGCAATTCTAGCTGTCTTCGGCGGGCTCCTGGCTGATGTTAACAGTGCTCAAGTCGCTGTTTACGCTCTGGACGGAAGCAAAATCGAAGGGCGAATCGCGAGTTGTGATGATTCGACCGTTGTTGTCGAAACCTCTGCGGGAAGTGTCTCGCTAGCTTTCGAAGCCCTGGATCGGGTCGAACTGAACCGCCCCTCGAACAAGATCGATGGTGACGTCGTTGTAACGCTTGTAGATGGCAGTTCGGTTGTTTGCAAAGCGTTTGTTGGGCGCGACGATCGTTGGACGGCAACGTCTAGCTCAGGAAAATCGTTGGAATTCCCGAAGGGAAGCGTCGACTCCATTCGTATGGGCATTCCATCGCCGTCATTGAATCGCCAATGGCTGAATGCAACTAAGGAAACAAGGACGAGCGACGAAATGGTAATTGTTCGACCCGGCGACGCAGTCGATCGAGCATCGGGAATGATTGTTGGAATGACAGCGGAAACCGTCGAATTTTCGTTTGACGGGCAAATTCTCCAGGCCCCACGCTCCAAACTGCTCGGGCTCTTTTGGTATCGATCCCAAGAAAGGCGAGTCGAACCGGCGATCCAGGTAAGAATGCTCGACGGCTCTGTTTGGGAAGCGAATTCGCTTGGCTTAGACGCATCGTCTTCGAAAGAAGCCGGAGGCGTGCTGCGATGGACAACTTCATGCGGCGTTCGAGCGGAAGCATCCTTGGCTGAGATTCAGGAGATCAATTTTTCCGCTGCCAACGTTGTTTGGTTGGCTTCACAGGAGTCCCTTTCGAAAAAGACGTTTCAAAGGCCGTTGCTGAAAGAAGCCGTTTCTGGACGAGATTCATTGCTTGGGCCAAGATTTTTTTCCGCCAACGGAAGCGAAGACGCTAAGTTTCAAGATTTGAATTTCGTCGGGCCCGGCGAGATTTCGTTTCGCGTTCCTAAGGGGTTTCAACGCTTCGTTGCCAAAGTCCGTCGCTCTGACAAAACGCGATTCGCAACGACCGTCCGCTGCGAAGTCTGGGTTGGCGATGATATCGCTTGGAAAACAATGCTCGCCTATGATCAACTTGAGGCGGCCGTCGACATTCCAGTGCTTTCTGAGAAACGCTTAAAAATTGTTGTTCTTTGCGAGTCCGATTTGTTGCTCGGCACTCAGCTTTCTTGGCAACAGCCTCGACTGATACGTT
>JANPLJ010001048.1:0-1161 GCA_031426475.1 Pirellulaceae bacterium
GGTTGACATGAAGTATTTGTTGCTCTTGGTCCCATTGCAGTTCTTCCGCATTCCATCCCGAAGGGATAGCAAGACATTAGCCGGGGGTCGCCGCAAAGCGGCGAACCCCCCGTTAATCAACGACGCGCAAAAGACCCAGCAAGGGTCGAAGATGCTTCGATCCCTTCAGGATCGGAAACCCCTTCGCCCATTTGTTTCCGGTGGTGTCGCTTCGCTCAACCACAGGCTAATGTCTCAGTATCCCTTCGGGATGAAAAATTGCGCAAAACGAAAACCGACGCAACCACATACTCTTAACAGCCCAGGCTTGCCCCATCGGGGCGTCTGAAAAGTGGGAAAGTCTCCGTTCGTGACGGAACTAGAGCGAATCTTGGCGGAGCATGGCCGTATACAGATCGGCCAGCTTTTTCCCCTCTTCGATCCCTTCGAACGCTTGCTCGTCTATCTCGCGTTCCGATTTCAGGATTCGCTCACGGCGTTGAAGGGACGCGAAAAGAGCCAACTCGGCGTTGATCGCTTCTTGAAGCTGAAAATCGTCGGCCTCGATTCTCCCGATTTCGGAACCGGAATATCTGAGGGACTTGCAAGTCCCCTCCGAAAAGTCGCAATCGGCTCGTGCCTCGACAAGCACCGCATCGAACTCGCCGGGAGAGCAATCGAAGATTCGGTGAGCTCGATCGATTCGAATCCAGCGACGGTCCATGGGAAGTTTCTCAATTAAACCAGCTCGACATGTCTGCTGAACGGCACCCGTTAGATTTTAGTATCGTCTACTGGCAGTCGATTCTTCGCCAATGCCTACTGAAGTAGCAAGTCTTCGGAATGCATCAATTGCAACGATGGGGCCGACAAGCCGTCAGCGGACGATTGTCGCTGCTTCTTTCGCCGATAGGCTGTGAATTTTTGTGGACGAGTCGCTCTGCGACTCGTCGAAACTCGGGAAAAAGGGAGCCACTTCGCTGATCGCTAGCTCTCGAAACCACGCTCGCCAAGAGCGTGGACGCTCGAAGCTTCTAAATCCTAGTTCGACTGTACTAAATTTTTCTTCGATTTAAGTTCGTTGGTGGCAAACGTTTATGTTTACGCCAGTGATAAAGCTTCGCGTGCTGATTTCTTGTCAATCGTTTGGTGATGCGTACTGCGACGACGCGGGGTGAATCG
>JANPLJ010001049.1:0-2058 GCA_031426475.1 Pirellulaceae bacterium
GCGATTTAGTTCGACCAGGATTTTCACGCTTACAGATCGATTCGAGTTCGGCAGCAAGCGATTGCGTCTTCAAGACTTAAACGCGGGGTTGGACGTAGTAGATCTTGCTAAAGATCCCAGAGCCGCAGGATCTTTAGCAAGATCCACTACCCCAAGAACTCAGCTTTGAAGACGCACTAATTTGCATCAACAAATTGATTCGTAAGTCCAGAACTTCTTGCAACACTATCCAGCACGCATTCGATTTCAGCTAATCCCGCCGGCTTGAACAAAACGAAATCGCATCCCAGGCTGAGGGCTAACCGCTTGTGCTTTTCATCTTTGTAGCCAGTTATTGCGACGATATTTGTCTTCGAGAGAATGGCGTCTTCCCGAATCTGCTTTGCGAAATGGAATCCATCCGTATCAGGCATGAACAGATCTAAAAAAACGAGATGTGGGAAAAAACTTTGAGCCGCTTGAAACCCCAAGCGACCGCTATAGCTTACCTGCACCTCGTTCCCTAATTCTTTGATGAGACTAGCCAAAGTGTCGGCCGCATCACGATAGTCGTCGACAATCAAAACTCGCATGCATGTATTTTGTTTCACGAATCATTCTCCTAACTCGAGTTCACCACGTTCTATCGCAATTCTCAAGATCCAATCGAATTGTTCGAGGTTTGCAGTTTTCGTACCGAAATGACCGCGTTGTGCACTTAATTTAGAAACTCAATGTGCGCTTTAAAAATTAGAGGACAAGAAAGCGCCCGTGTTCCAAAAATGGAAGCTATCAATGCAACGAGGTCGGTCAGGGGTCATCGGTCGATCGAAAGTCGTTCGTCTAGCCGACTGAACGATTGTTAGTGCCATGTTTACGTGCAGATTCTCACCGGCGGAACGTGAACGCATCGATTGGCACACGCTTTGCGAAACACACGTTTCGATTTGAATACTGTCCTCAATTGGAGAATCCGAGATGAGATATTTTACGTTTGTTGCCTTACTTGTCTTGTCGACATGTGGTTGTACAGAGGCCTATCGTTCGTCAACCGATGGAGTGTCCGGAAATCGTACCACACCATCCAACCAGACTGACGACCGCGATAATTCGGCGGTCAACGTGCGGGACCGTGAGAGCACTGCGAAGACGCCACTGGATCAAAATGAAAACAAGCAGGATATCAGTATTACCGCGGATATTCGAAAGCGCGTTGTAGATACAAAGATGTCCACCAACGCTCAGAATGTCAAAATCATTACGCAGAATGGGATTGTCACCCTTCGCGGTCCTGTCAAGTCGGCGGATGAGAAGAAGCGAATTGAAGAGATTGCTCGTACCGTTGCAGGCGTTGATAAGGTTGATAGTCAGTTGGAAATTGAAAACCGTCCCTAATTTTTAGTCTTAGACTAGAGGAGTCAGTCATGGCAAAAGCCATATTTTGTACCGTCAAGAACACAGATCAAGCGACCACCGTGGTGGACCGCCTCAAAGCTGCGGGATTTGCAGCTCGCGACATCTCAGTCCTCATGCCGGATAGTGAGAGTTCGAAGGACTTCGCAGTAGACAATCAAACCAAGTCCCCCGAAGGCGCAACCGTCGGAGCGAGCACGGGAGCGGTCGTCGGTGGAGGTTTGGGATGGCTTGCAGGAATTGGCGCGCTGGCGATCCCAGGCGTCGGTCCTCTCATCGCAGCCGGACCTATTATGGCGGCCCTTACTGGAGTCGCACTGGGCGGCGCGGTGGGCGGTGTTTCCGGAGCCCTGATCGGTCTTGGAATTCCTGAGTATGAAGCTACGCGTTACGTCGGCAAGCTGAAGGGGGGACGATGTCTTATCTCCGTGCACTCGGAAGATACAGCTGAAACCGAACGCGCTAAGAAAATTTTCGAAGATGCTGGCGCTGAAGATATTTCTTCATCGACGGAAGCTGCGGAATCTACCGTATCCAATCGCTAATCTTCTGATCGGCGAATTTGGTAAGCGAAGTCAAGGAAGACTTCGCTTTTTTTGTAGACAGATTCCGTAAAGCGATTCGGGAGGCAAGAGCTTTTAGGCAATGCGTTCCCAGGCTGGAGCC
>JANPLJ010001050.1:0-2399 GCA_031426475.1 Pirellulaceae bacterium
GTCATGGAGGAAAGGCTCCATCAACGTGTGGTTGGGCAGGAACGAGCGGTGGAAGCGGTCAGCAACGCGGTTCGTCGAAGCCGAAGTGGGTTGCAAGACATTAATCGCCCGATCGGTTCGTTCTTGTTCCTAGGGCCGACCGGAGTGGGAAAGACCGAGCTTTGCAAGGCGTTAGCGGAAGTGCTCTTCGATGACGAGCACGCGATGGTCCGATTGGATATGAGCGAGTTTATGGAACGCCACTCCGTTTCGAGGCTGATCGGCGCTCCTCCCGGCTATGTTGGCTACGAAGAAGGTGGCAAGCTTACCGAAGCGGTTCGGCGTCGACCTTACAGCGTGCTGCTTCTCGACGAAATCGAGAAGGCTCACCCCGATGTTTTCAATGTCTTGCTGCAGGTTCTCGACGATGGTCGTCTGACCGATGGGCACGGCCGAACTGTCGACTTTACCAATACTCTGATCGTGATGACCAGCAATATCGGCAGCCAGTCGATCCAGCAAATCGCCGAGCAGGGTGGATCGGAAGAGGAGATGATGGAAGCCGTGCAGGTGGCCTTAAAAACCAAGTTTTTGCCGGAGTTTCTCAACCGAATCGATGAATCAATAGTCTTCGAACCGCTAGGACGCGACAAGATTCGACGAATCGTTTCTCTTCAGCTCAAGCGACTTGAGGAACAGTTAGCCCAGGTTCACATCCAGTTAGTCGTCACCGAAGCCGCCGCGCGTCAGATAGCGGACGAAGGTTACGATCCGCTATACGGAGCGAGACCGCTCAAACGAGTTATTCAGCGTCGCTTGCAAAATGCGTTGGCCAATGAACTGCTCAAACAAAACGTCAGCGAGGGCGGGACGATTCGTGTCGATTTCGTCGATGATGGATTTGTTTTTGAAATCATTACCGAACCAAGCGATAAGATGGTCAGTGCCTCTTGACCAAGATAGCGCAGAACGTGTAACTTGCTGGGCAGTTGGTTTTGTAAGTTCGAATGAAGTCGCTTTTGACGGTATTTCTTATCGTCAAAAGTGTCGCTCGGTCGAACGCAATGGCCTACTGGTCGTTGCCTCTTGGCAAATGACCCTTATTTTGACAATTACAAATGTAGGGAAAGGTTGAAACACGTGACGATCACGCGAGTTGGAACAAGCGAAAAGTATGCATCCGGTTGGGATTCTGCATTCGGAAAAGGAAAGAAGACGAGCGTCAAGGCGGCTCCAGCCAAGAAAGCTCCGGCTAAAGCGGTCAAGAAAGCTGCGGCAAAAAAAGTAGCGAACGTTGCGAAGGCCAAACCTGCAAAGGCTGCTAAGGCTGCGACGAAGAAGAAGACTGCTAAGAAAAAGTAGTCGCTGAAAGTCTCTGCGATAGAACTTGATTTAGGTAGCCGAAATTCGTCAGAATTCGGACGAAGCTCGATGAACCAAACATTCTGTGCTTCGTCCGAAGTCCTACGACCGTGTCTCTACCCGCAACTTTGTCAACCAAATTAAGAATTCCGACAGTTCTCGCCGACCACCGGTATTCCGCGTCCTCCTATCCCGGATTATTCATTGCTCGTAGCCACGTTCGCCAGAACGTGGTGAACCGCTTTGAGTTGCAGCCACGTTCTGGCGAACGTAGCTACGTGGTCTAATTTGGATGCAAAGGCAATCTGAATCATCGTTTTCGGCTACTTGCCCAGCAAGCGTTCTCCGGTTGCTTTGCAGTTGCTAAGTTCCAGATGCAAGAGTTTTCCCAGCGCGGAATCGTCCAGGAGTTTGACATCCGCGGGTAGGATGGGCGGACCAAAAACGACGGCAAGCGGTTGACGTTGAGGCCAACGACGCCCTTTGGGTAAGATGCCGTATGCACCGACAACCGCGACGGGAATCAAAGGAACTTCGCTGCGACGGGCGACAGGGACGAATCCGAGCTTCAACGTTTGAATCTCGCCGCTTTCTGTGCGTGTCCCTTCGGGAAAAAGAAGCACTTTCTTATCGTCTTGAAGTCGCCTCATCATTTCTCGCAAGCCAGCCAGACCGCCTCGTTCCCGATCTATTTCGATGGCGTCGAGCGTTTTGATAAGAAATGCGAAGATCGGGTTATGAAAGAGAGTTTTGCGAGCGATGTAGTTGAGTCGCCCGTTGAAACAGATCCCGACCAGGACGGGATCGAGTACCGACTGGTGGGTCGAGAGTATCATCGCGCCAGCAAATTTATCGAGATGCTCACGACCTTCTGTCCGGAAATCGCACAAGCAAACAACTAGTAGCCGGGAGACGAACCGTACCAATCGATAAAACAGGTCCTTGAATAGCCAAGAACAATAGCCAGAAGCATTCATCACACGATTGTAACCTGGATTATTCATTGTCCGTAGTCACGTTCGATAGAACATGGTGAACCGCTTTGAGTTACAGCCACG
>JANPLJ010001051.1:0-2447 GCA_031426475.1 Pirellulaceae bacterium
TTTGAACACAGTGTTTTTGATAGGAGTAAATTGACAAAAGTTTTAAATAACCCCGATTCTAATATTTTGGTGGGTAGTGAGTAAAAGTCCCGTTACGGGTTCGATAAGGGATTTGCCCCTCCTTCTTCGAAATGTGGAACGGACACCTTCGGAAGCGAATACTTTCAATGAGTCCAACCGCTCGCCTTGGACAAACCAAAACGGCGACGCCAATGATGTAGAAACTTCGAACGAACCAGCGACACAGCCAAACAATGAGCCGAAGCTGCAACTGAATATGGACTCATTGCGACCTATTCCAGCACCTCAAAATTTCGATGCATCCCCAAATTGGAAGCCCGCGTTGTTGAATGCTCGCGATCAAACGGCATCCGATCCGAAGGTTCGAAGCATCGATCGACAGCCTGCGAATGCAAGCTCAATCCATGAAGTGCGATTTCTCAACTCCGTTCGCAACGTTGAACCATCACCAATCAGCAATACGACGAATGAAAGCGTGATCCAAGCGACCCTGCGTCCTATATCGAGGCCAGCTGCTTCCGTCGGTGCAAAACCGTTGCCAAACGAAAACCGTCCGCTCGATACCAGCGGTTGGTCCACCGTTTAGGGGCGATAATGCCAGCCAATCTCACGCCTCAGTATCTTCGGGCGGAGAAGGCCTATCGAGAAGCGACCTCGGCCGAGGAGCAATTGGAAGCACTTCAAAAGATGCTTCGTGAAATCCCGAAACATAAAGGGACGGACCGACTGCAGGCTGATTTGAAGTCGAAGATCTCGAAACTGAAGATCGAACTGGCCACCAAAGCATCGACCTCATCGCGGTCCGCACTTAAACCGATTCAGCGACAGGGGGTAGGTCGCGTCCTGCTGGTCGGTGCCCCCAACGTCGGCAAAAGCCAGCTGCTCGCCGCCATGACGCGAGCAAAGCCCTTGGTTGCAGAATACCCCTATTCGACACAATCTCCGTTGCCTGGCATGATGTCGATGGAAGACTGCCCCATACAACTGGTCGACATGCCTCCGATCAGCAACGACTACTTCTACCCCGACACGTATGATTTAGTGCGCTCGGCCGATTTGGTCCTTTGGGTCATCGACTTGGCAAGCGACACGATGGTAGAAGACAGCCAATCTGTACTGGAACGATTCCAGCGCGGTAAGACGCGGCTTGGATCGAAAACGGGGCCGGTGACAACCGAAGTCGGGACGACTACGACTGAAACGTTGCTCGTGCTCAATAAAATCGATCTACCCACTGCGCAAGCTAACGTCGAATGGTTGGATAGTTTTCTCAAGCTTGAGTTCGACCGCGTGCTGGTATCGGGGAATCGTGGTGACGGGCTGGACCAGTTGTCGCGCGAAGCCTTTCAACGGTTGGAGATCGTGCGAGTCTACGCAAAGGATCCTCGCGATCGCGAGGCGGACATGTCGCGTCCCATTTATTTGAAACGAGGCCAGACGCTTCTTGACTTCGCTAGTCAAATCCATGGCGACTTAGCCTCCAAACTCAAACAAGCACGCGTGTGGAGTGCTTCCCATCCGGATTGCGCAATCGTCAAACCTGACTATGAACCAATGGATAAGGACGTCATCGAACTTCAAACATGAACTTGAGAGATTAAAGCGCCTCACGTGAATATTTTGTGAAATCGACGTTTTCGAGGGCTTTTTGGTACGGCAGATCGGTCTCAAACGCTTGTATGTCTCCATCCTTCAATTCTTTCTAAAGTAATCCCCCTGGTTGAATCGAAACTATGTCTTGGACAGTTTGATCTGTCTCTGACGCGTTCCGCACAAAGTGCAGATGCGACGGAGGCCTCCACCGAGCTGGCCAATGTTAGGGGGGAATTTATTCGTAGTGCAAGCATTTCGTGTGCTTGGACTATTGTCACACTAGCTGACGGTGCGTACCTTCGCGCTGACAGTTAGCTGGGATTGGTTCCCTTTCTATATTTGGCCATTCGGTCGGAAGCGATCCTTTGCTTTCCACATACATTCGAGTCTCCGATAACCGACAAAGGGGTGCGGTAAGGTTTCGAGGATGAGTGTGGAACGAAAAAAGAGTCGGATCAAACACGTTGTTAGCTTTTAGATGGAACTAAGGGTTAGCCGCGAAACGTTCCGAGATTACTTGATGCCCCGACCCAGTTGTTCATGCGCTGGTGGTTTCGGCGGTTGACAAACGGCTCAACAAGGATGTTGTGTCGATCGTCGAACGCAGAGCCCGTTGTATGTAAGCGATTACTGCACAGCACGTAAACAAAAAAGGGGCCTACCGTGCTGGCCTAAGGATCTGCCTGGTCCGAAGGTTTGGCATCCCAAGCAAACGAAGGTAACGGAGAAATCGAATATGAAGGTGTTCACCACAGGACAGGTCGCGAAGATCTGTAAGGTGGCCCCGCGAACCGTTAGCAAATGGTTCGACTCCGGCCGACTCAAGGGGTACC
>JANPLJ010001052.1:0-1242 GCA_031426475.1 Pirellulaceae bacterium
AGGAAGATTGCTCCATAGTCGCCTTTCGCGATTGGCCGTAAAACCAAACGTGTTCCCGCGGCTACGCCCGCGCGAAGCTGATCATCGCACTCTATCGCTGATTCCAAGAAGTATTCGGCGACTTCCACTGGATTCTCGCAGCAAAGACAGCATTATTGGACCCGTACTTCATGCACTCTTCATAGTTCGCATAGTTCGGGCCATTCGTTTGCATCCATTCCGCGTCGGTCACCCAGGTTTCGTTTTCATTCACGTCGGTAACTCCAAAATTGCCCAGCTTGGCACCGCGTTGAGGCATTAATTCTCGTTCTGTTGCCTTCACGACACACAGTTTCTCCGTGTCGACTTGTCCTATGAATAACGGAGCCCGGTTCCGAGGAATATGATCGTTGTTCGCTCCCCGTCTCGTATAGACTAAAAACAGTCCGTCGTCATGCGTTACCCAATGCGTTTGCGTGTTGTAACTGCCTAGTTCCGTCCCATCATCCCAAAGCCAGGGCTGCGGATCGCGGAAATGCAACCCATCTTCGCTCGTACTCACATAAGCTCCCTTATCATGCCGAATGGTTAAATAGAAACGGCCTTGAAAACGTGTTATCGAGGGCTCTCCTAAGCCGCGATCGGTATCCATCCGAAGTTCGTTACCGATCTGCTTTAGCGAAAGATGTTCTCCATCAAAGCCACATCGTAATACGCTCACAGCCGCAAATTTTTCTCCTCGTGGCGTAAAGTAGATTGGCAAAAGGATGTCGCCATTGGCTAAGTCGAGTCGTTGAACGCAACCGGCCCCTGCACCATAGAAGCGATCATTATCGCCCATGGCCAGTGATTCCCATGCGGTCCATGTTCGATTCTCAGGGTTGTAAATCGAAAAGACCGTCTCGCGTTGACGCATCGGCATTACTTTGTTGTTCTGGTAGCGTACGTTGTGTCCGATTCCGAGAAGCTTGTTTGATTGAGCATGCCACTTCGGCCAAAAATCGGATGCGACGATCGAGATTTTATTTGGCTCCTCGCGAAGCCCCAGCGTATTGGCGTGCTCGATAGGTTCCGACCAAGTCTTGCCGAGATCATCGGTGCGCATCTCATTGAGCGGTCCAAAAATATCACTGCCGACGATCGCAGCCTTTTGCATCGTCATGACGACTATCGGAACAGCGCCGGGGATGGCGCCGGCTCGAGGATGCACCCAACATGACTTCTTGTCAAAGCCCGAACTGATCGTATCCAGCTGGATATCGA
>JANPLJ010001053.1:0-2431 GCA_031426475.1 Pirellulaceae bacterium
TCCCGGATGAGCGGGTTTTCGGCTAGGATCTAAGCCCAATTCGTGTACCTTAGTGGATGCTAAGGACCCGCTGTTTGTACCGACGGATTTTCCGATGCGGTCTTGTTACAGCGTTGTAACATTTGAAAAACACCGATGGCACGTTGCCAATCGGCGTAAAATCGCAACGATTTCGCAATTCCGAATAGAGGAAATTGAAAAATGTCCATTCCCTTCCCACTCGTACTCACCATCCTGGTTGCGAGTATCGTTTCTCAACTCAATGCACAGGATCCTGTTTTGATTCAACCTCAAGCGACGCAAGATCAACCCGACCACGCCTCGTATTTGGTCGGTTTTAACGTAGGTTCCGATTTACTTCAGAACGGTTTCAATGAGAAAGACTTCATTGGAGCACAAGTTCTCAAAGGATTGATGGATGCCCTGATGGGGAAAAAGCCTACTCTTTCACGCCAGGAAATCGAAGCTGCTGGTTTGGCGATCAATGCCAAACTGCAAGCGCGTGAAGCCGAATCAACGAAGAAACTGACGCTCGCTGGACAAGCCAATCTCGAAAAATCCAAAGCTTTCTTGGCTGAGAATCAAAAGAAAGATGGAGTACAAACACTCAAGAGCGGCTTGCAATACATCGTGCTCAAGAAGGGCCAAGGGAAAAGTCCCACACAGACCAGCGTCGTCAAAGTGAACTACGAAGGTAAGCTTATTTCAGGAGAAGTCTTTGACGCATCAGCCAAGCATGGTGGTCCTGCTGAGTTTCCTGTGAACAAGGTGATCGCTGGTTGGACCGAAGCGCTGCAACGAATGGCCGTCGGCGATAAATGGCAACTGTTCATCCCACCCGAACTTGCTTACGGACTGCAGGGCCCCCCTGGCATTGGTCCCAATCAAGCGCTTGTTTTTGAAGTTGAGTTGCTTGAAATCGTGAAATAGACCAATCGATAGCTTTCGATAAGCGATCTTTTCGGCGTCTGTCATCGTGGCCGAAGTCGTCAGACTTCGGACGAATCGAAGCAGGCTCCGTTTTTCGAGGGTCGTCTGAATTCTTAGCCCGTTAAGTCATATCCAATGAATTAGGGTAGCAAAGGTCTCCACCCGGGGATGACGACAGGACTCATTTTTTGAAGCAATGACGCATGCGTTTCAACGATGTCACTTGCTTGAGCGCGACTCGCGATATTGCATGTCTCGTTGGGATCGACGACGTGATCATATAGTTCGCGATCGGTGGTTTCGCCCGATTTCCAATCACGCCACTCTGTGTATCGATGAGTGCTGGTGCGAATGCTGTAGCCCATCGACTCGGGAGCTCCTTGAAAATAGGCCGGTCTCGGGTGCTGGGTCAACGCGGCAGAACGTACGACTGCGGTGTGATCTGAAAGCACCGGAACGAGACTGATTCCATCGAGGGTTGACGGCTGTGGCAAGCGACAGATTTCCGACAAGGTCGGATAAAGATCCATCAGTTCAGCCAACGATTGAGTCGACTTGCCGGCAGTTGCCATTTTGGGCACCGAAATGATTAGCGGTACCCGGGCATCGAGCTCGAAATTTGATGTCTTGGCCCAAAGCGATTGCTCACCCAGATGGTAACCGTGATCGGACCAAAAGACGATCACAGTAGTGTCCGCCAACTGCAAACGCTCTAGCTCGTCAATTACATAACCGATCTGTGCATCCATGTAGCTGACGTTAGCCAGGTATCCATGCCTGATCTCTCGAATCGCATCTTCTGTCAGTTCCCGTTGGTTGTTTCCACGAATCTCCCGTCCATTGTGCCAAGCAATGCGCGGTGCATCCCGAGGCCAATCAGGGTGTTCGGGCAGATCGACTTCGTCGCGGCGATAAAGA
This sequence comes from Pirellulaceae bacterium, assembly GCA_031426475.1. Taxonomy (GTDB): domain Bacteria; phylum Planctomycetota; class Planctomycetia; order Pirellulales; family Pirellulaceae; genus JAIYDQ01. The sequence goes on from JANPLJ010001053.1 coordinate 1,849, forward strand.
TCCCAATATTTCTTAGGTGCATTGAATGGCGAGTGTGGTTTCCAAAAGCCAACCGCCAGGAAAAACGGATGGCCACTAGCTTTTCTCGCGCGCAACGCTTCAGAAGCCAACTTGGCAACGCGGCCGTCAAAATACGCGTCGTCAGGCACATCGCGACACTCACATTTGGCGTCTCTGGAACTGCTTTTCGGCACGTCTCCGTCGACCAATGCATTATCGGATCCGTGATTTGCAAAATGCATGACAGCTGGAACGCTCCAAGAAATTGGGTCGCCTTGTACTTCATGAATCCAATTGTGAAAGATCTTCCCGATGTTCTGCGTAAAGTAACCGTGGTTCTTGAAATGCTGGGGGAGCGTTACGGCATCAGGGGACGTAGTTCTAAAATGCGTCGGAAGGTCCCAGATGCGCAACGCATCCAAGCGTCGACCAGTCAAAAGCGAAGCACGCGATGGATTGCACACCGCTTGTTGACAATAAGCGTTGTTGAAAACGAGCCCGCGCTGGGCGAGTCGATCCAGGTTCGGCGTCTTCACCATCTTATGCCCGTAACAACCTAGATCGTTTCGCAAGTCATCGGCGG
>JANPLJ010001054.1:0-2405 GCA_031426475.1 Pirellulaceae bacterium
CCCTTTAGCAAGAAATGTCGGATAACCTCGCTAACTTTCGTTCCCAGGCTCCAGCCGGCTCCAGGCCTGGGAACGCACTACCAGGAGGCTCCTGCCTCCCAAACTGCTTGCGACAGTATCATATTTAGCAGGCTGGGGCCAATTTAGACTAAGGAGAAAGTTGCGTGGTGCATTACATCGAATCGATCGATCGGCATTGGATGGATAGGCTCGCTTTGCTACTGTGGAGTTTCTTGATGTTCGAAATGAATATCGTGCTCGCCGAGTCGCAGCCTCCGAAAATTCTGCCTCACCCAGGACGCTCGGTGGTCATCGCCAAGCATGGGATCGTAGCTACCAGTCACCCGCTGGCAGCGCAAGCCGGTTTAGACATCCTGAAGGCCGGTGGCAATGCAGCGGATGCGGCGATCGCGGCCAACGCGATGATCGGACTGGTCGAGCCGATGAGCTGCGGGATCGGAGGCGATCTCTTCGCGATCTATTGGGATGCGAAGACGCAGAAGCTGTATGGTTTGAACGCAAGCGGTCGAAGTCCCTATCAGATCGATCGCAAGATCTTTGCCAAACAGAATCTCATCGAGATGCCTGAGAATGGCCCGATGTCGTGGTCGGTACCTGGTTGTGTCGACGGCTGGGAGATGTTGCGAACGCGATTTGGAACGTTGCCGTATTCCAAGCTATTGGCTTCGAGCATTGAGACGGCAGAAGAAGGCTATCCTGTTTCGGAGATCATCGCCGGATACTGGTCGGTATCCGCGAAGCAACTTGCGAAGTGGCCAGACGCTGCGAAAACCTATTTACCCAACGGAAATGCGCCAAAGATTGGCGAGGTTTTCAAGAATCCGAACCTCGCGTCATCCTATCGAGCGATCGCCATCGGTGGCCGCGACGCGTTTTATTCGGGCGACATCGCCAAAGAGATCCTGCGATTCAGTCAAGCCAATGGTGGCTTGTTTTCAGAACGCGATTTTCATGAGCATACTTCGGAATGGGTCGCGCCCGTGAGCACCAACTATCGCGGTTACGACGTGTGGGAACTGCCGCCCAATGGGCAAGGGATTGCGGCGTTGCAGATGCTCAACATCCTCGAACTGCATGACATCCAGAAGCTCGGTCCGTTTCATCCTGACTATTTGCACTTGTTGATCGAGTCGAAGAAGCTCGCGTTTGCCGATCGTTCGCGATACTATTTCGATCCAGCCTTCGGCGTTCCTCCGACGACCGAGTTGATTTCCAAAGCCTATGCGGCGAAGCAGAATTCGCGCATCGACATGACAAGGGCTGCCAAACAAGTGGAACCGGGAAAGCTCGAATCACGACTCACCCATGGCGATACGATCTATCTGACGGTTGTCGATAAGGACCGGAATTGTTGTTCGTTCATTCAGAGTAATTTCAACGGTTTTGGTTCGCATGTTGTCCCTGGTAATGTCGGCTTCGTTTTGCAAAATCGAGGCTGTTTGTTCTCGCTCGATCCAACGCATCCGAATCGACTGGAGCCACACAAGCGGCCTTTTCATACGATCATTCCGGCATTCGTCACCAAGGAGGGCCTTCCGTATCTAGCCTTCGGTGTGATGGGTGGCGATTTTCAGCCACAAGGTCACGTGCAGGTTCTCGTTAACATGCTTGACTTCGAAATGAACGTTCAGCAAGCGGGTGAACATCCGCGGGTGCAACATACAGGGAGCGCCACCCCGACCGGTCAACCGATGGCGAGTTCCGGCGGAAGCGTCGGACACGAGTATGGTATTCCGGAAGAGACTCTTAAGGCGCTGGTCGATCGCGGCCATCAGCTATCCGCGCCAGGCGGTGCTTTCGGCGGCTATCAAGCGATCTTAATCGACCACCGAAACGGCGTTTTGCACGGTGGAACCGATCCGCGCAAAGACGGCTGTGCGGTCGGCTACTAGCTCGACCGGCATCTGGTTCCCAGGCTCCTGCCTAGGAACCCACTGAATTGCAGGCTCTGCCTGCTGCCGCGTCGCTCGATCCACCGCGTCGCGGTAGGCTGAGCCTCCAAGACAGTGCGTTCCCAGGCTGGAGCCGGCTGGAGCCTGTGAACGAGCGTATTTGTACCGACGATCAGCGAGAAGTTTCGAAAATTCTCGCAACCCCGTATATCTTGTATCTCGTATAAAGCGATGCTCTCCATTTGGTAGGAAGAAGGAATACGAAAATGCTAGGCTTTGTTTCTAAAGATCGAATTTGAGGTAGCAACGTTCGCCAGAACGTGGAAATCGCTTCGAAGTACCACGCTCTGGCGAGCGTAGCTACCTGTTTAGAAACAAAGCCTAGTGTGTTCGTGAATTCTAGGGAGATCAAGAGCGATTTCGGGATGAGAATGCTCCGAAATATTCGTCGGTGTCCATGCGCAACCGCAAATCGCGTGCGACGATCCTAAG
>JANPLJ010001055.1:0-3180 GCA_031426475.1 Pirellulaceae bacterium
TGCAAAGCGACGATCGAAGTCGTCGCGAAAGTACCAACAAGAAAAGCCGAAGCAAAAACCTATAACACAGCTTTTCCGGTTTACCAAAGCCTCTATGGTTCGCTGAAAGGCGCTTTTTCAAAGATTAGCGAGTTATAGTCGATTCGTCCGAAGTCTGGTGACTTCGACTGCAGTGTCAGAACCCAAAGTTAAAGTTGGATGAAGAACTGTCCTATGTCTTTGCCATTGATCGATCAAATCACAACATCGCTTTCGCGGCTGATGAGTGTACTCGATCCGGTTGCGATCGAATCGGTTCCCATCAACGACTGCGCAGGACGTGTTTTAGCAGAGCCGCTGCTCGCGGATCGCGATAGTCCACCCATGGATGTTTCTGCGATGGACGGGTTTGCCGTTCGTCTCGCTGACATTCAAGGCGAACCGCTCAAGATTATCGGGACCGCGGCTGCCGGTTCACCGCCGATCGAACTGCATCCTAGGACCGCCGTTCGGATTTTTACCGGCGGCCCGGTTCCGAGCCTTGCTGAGGCGGTTGTTCGCAGCGAAGATGCCGACATTCAGGATGACCACGTAACGATTCGACTTCCGCCGACGGAATTGCGATTCGGACAGAACATTCGACGGCGCGGCGAAAATACGCAAACGGGCCACGAGTTGCTCTGCCAAGGTACATTGCTATCGGCCGTTGCCATGTCGGCTGTTGCAACATTCGGATCAAGTCGAGTCTCGGTGTACTCTCGCGTCCGTGTTTCCATACTGAATACGGGCGACGAATTGGTCGCGCCTGGACAGCCCGCTGAACCATGGCAAATTCGCGATTCGAATGGACTCGTCTTGGAAACGATGCTTCGCAAGGAACCATGGATCAACGTCCTTCATCGGCAGTCGGTGGGCGACCAAATGCCGACGCTTGTTTCGGCTCTGAATGCTCAGCTTGCCGTTTCGGATACAGTTCTCCTGACCGGTGGCGTATCGATGGGAGACTACGATTATGTTCCCGAAGCCGTTTTGCAATGCGGAGGCAAAATCGTCTTCCATCGATTGCCGATAAGGCCCGGCAGACCGATTTTAGGAGCGATCGGTCCCAAAGGTCAGTTGATTGTAGGGCTACCCGGTAACCCAGTGAGCGTCGCGATTACAGCCCATCGATATGCGATGGCACTTATGAGAAAGCGAGGTGGCGTGATGGAAGAACGCGAACCGCCGTTTACGATTCAGCTCAAAAACCCTGACGCGAAGTTGCTCGATCTGATCCGATATCGCTTGGTCAAGCTGGATAATCATGGCCAAGGAGAGTTGCTAGACTCACGCGGCTCCGGCGATCTGGTATCCTTAGCGTTCAGCGATGGTTTTATCGAGGTTCCAGCCGGACAGCATGGCGCTGGACCTTGGAAGTATTACTCTTGGTAGCTTTGTATGGTTTTGTCGTATTTGATTCTTGCGTTTCTGCTCATTCTTTTGAACGGGTTTTTCGTTCTCGCCGAGTTTGCCGCCGTCAAAATGCGACCATCACGTCTCAAGGAGATGGTCGACGATAAAGTCCGTGGAGCCGTCGCGGCTCAAAACGTTCATGAAGGAATGGACGAATATCTTTCGGTCTGCCAAGTCGGCATCACCTTTGCTTCGATCGGTTTGGGGTTCGTCGCTGAACCAGCGATTGTTCAGTTGGTCGAGCCAGTACTAGGGTGGACAGGATTGTTCGTCGAGCACAGTTCGGCGGCTTGGTTTAGCAAACACGGCATCGCGTTCGCGATCAGCTATATATTGGTAAGCTATCTCCACATTTTGGTCGGCGAGCTTGTTCCGAAGACGATCGCCATTCGATTGACCGAACAATCGGCACTGTGGACCGCACGACCGCTGCAAGTTTTTCGCATGCTCTTCTATATCCCGCTGCGAATCCTCAATGGATCGGCGACGCTGGTTTTGAAATTGTTGCGACTGAGCCGAACGATTCATGACGAATCGCATAGCGAAGATGAAATTCGAATTCTTCTAAATCAGTCTCAGTCGGACGGGATGATGACGTTTCGACGATTACTGTTTCTCGAGAATGTTTTTGATCTCGGTGAACTGAAAGTTCGCGATGCAATGCGGCCTCGTTCACAGGTTCGCTGCATGAGTACGGCCAAGACGTGGGACGAGAATCTGCAAATGGCTCGTCAGTATCGATTCAGCCGCTATCCCCTATTCGAGGATGAAACGTCCGACCCGACGCGGTTGGTGCACTTGAAGGATATGCTGCTATCAGATGGTCGTTCAAGCGACTTGCGCGAGTTGTGTCGCCCCATTATCACGATCGACGAGAACGCGTTGCTCGAATCGCTGCTGGCTGAAATGCAAAAAAAACGTATCCATGCTGCCTTGGTGCGGGATGCAAGCGGAAAGTGGACTGGCTTTTTAACGCTGGAAGATGCGATCGAAGAGATCATCGGAACGATCCGCGATGAATTTGAAGAGGAAGAAGCGATTTCGTTAGCCGAAACGCTCAGCGAAGATCGTATCCAGCTCAATATCGAAGCGGAGAGTTCGACCGAAGCAGTCAGCAAAGCGTTGGCGATGGTCAAGCAAGAATCGTTGCCGTTGCCCAAGGAGAAGATTATCCAAGCGATTAGCGAACGCGAACGCATTGTCGAATCGTACCTTGGACGTCATCTTGGAATGCCACATGCTCGATTGCCAGGTCTCCTGAAACCCATCGTCATGGTCCTGCGTTCGGCCAAAGGCATTCCTTATCGATTGACGCAGGAGCGAGCGCATTTGCTGTTTGTTCTGTTAACCCCATCGGGCCAACCGCGTGTCCATCAACGATTGCAAGCCATCATCGCAACGTTGCTGGATGAAAGCGACTACATCCCCGAACGCCTCAAGACGGCAACGTCGGCCGCGGAAATCTTGGACATCCTGAGAACCGGCGAACAAGCGACGCTCGATTAGAAAACTTGATGTCATGCGAGACATAGCTTGTAGCCTCCAAAGCCGCCGTCTCGCATTGGAGTAGGCCGGAACAAGTCGCTAGCAAACTTGGATGTTGAATAAAACGTTGTCGACGCCGTTCCGGCAAAACCAAGGTTTCCGATTGCCGGAACAGCGCAGATTATCTTTCTCAAATTGACAAACGTAATTAGCTGCTTGTTCCGGCCTACAGTGGTCTCGAAAGCGAGACGGCCTCTGAGGCCG
>JANPLJ010001056.1:0-2305 GCA_031426475.1 Pirellulaceae bacterium
CGGTCAGATAGCGGCGGCGCTTCGCGTTGCCGTGTCGGGCAAAGCCAACGGGCTCGGGCTTTTCGACTATTGTGAGATCCTCGGCCGCAATTCGACGCTGACGCGAATCGATCGAGCGTTGGCAATGGTATAAAGCCAAGCTCTATCGAACGGAAAGGTTGCGATCACCCAACGTAGCCGAAGTCGTCAGACTTTGGAGGAAGCGCTGTGGTCGTAGCCGAAGTCGTCAGACTTTGGAGGAAGCGCCGCAATCATTGTTTTTCGAACTCCGTCCGAATGCTTATGAATTCGGCTACCTTAGCCTATAAGTTGGATGAAAAGACGAATCTTTACGTCGGTATCAATTCGTTCAAATGAAGTAGAGCATCCGCTGGTCAATCAGGCAAAACTCTATTAGGCTTTGTTTCTAAAGATCGAATTGGAGGTAGCTACGTTCGCCAGAACGTGGAAATCACTTCGAAGAACCACGCTCTTGCGAGCGTAGCTACCTGTTTAGAAACAAAGCCTAGTCTGGAGGACTTAGGAAAAGTCCTACACCGTTGATCCGAAGCCTCGTGGATCCCCACAAAGGACGCCAAGCCGCATGTTGACCGCCATTATCGTCGTCTTTGTCATCGGATACTTGGCGATCGCCCTCGAGCATCCGATCCACATCAATAAAGCCGCATCGGCTCTCTTCATCGGCATGGTCTGTTGGACATTGTACGTGCTCGACGCCGATAAATTGATCCCGAGCGAAAGCATACCCAGTTGGTTTTCTGCCAAAGTAGGTGGTGAACATGCGGAGCATCTCAATCGCGAATACTTGCTCGATGGCCAGTTGGTTCATGCCATTTCCGAGATCGCCCAGATCCTGTTCTTTCTAATGGGGGCCATGATAATTGTCGAACTGGTCGATGCCCATGAAGGTTTTTCAATTATTACAAATCGGATTAAAACGACGAACAAGTCAACGCTGCTTTGGATTGTTGCGTGGTTTACATTCTTTCTTTCCTCTGTCTTGGATAACCTGACCACGACGATCGTGATGGTTTCACTCTTACGAAAACTTGTGCATGATAGTGAATTGCGCAAGATGTATGTCGGGATGGTGATCATTGCAGCCAACGCGGGTGGCGCTTGGACGGTTATCGGCGACGTGACCACGACGATGCTATGGATTAAGCAAAAGATCGGGACTGTCGAGGTAATGCAGGAGCTGTTTCTGTGCAGTGTTGCCTGTCTTCTGGTTCCGTTGATCATCTTGTCGAGATATATGAAAGGCGATCTACCGCCCGCCTTGGAATCGAGCCGGCATAGCGACGGCAAGAACATCCAGCCTTGGCATCAAGTGCTGTTCCTGACGCTCGGACTCGGAGGATTGCTCAGCGTACCGATCTTCAAAGCGATCACGCATCTTCCACCCTTCATGGGTATGTTGCTAGCCTTGAGCGTGCTTTGGATCATCGGCGAATTGGTAAGCCACACCATGGACGAACAGACACGGACGAGTACCGGTGTCATGGCGGCTCTTAAACGAGTCGACATGTCGAGCATCCTCTTCTTCTTGGGAATACTCATGGCCGTCGGTGCGCTAGGCGCGACCGGCATCCTTGGCAATCTCGCCAAGTGGCTCGACACAACGGTCGGAGATCATTCGATTATCGCGGTCATTATCGGCTTAGTATCCGCCGTCGTCGACAACGTGCCGTTAGTCGCTGCCGGGATCGAAATGTACACGATGCCTGAGAACGATCACTTCTGGATGATGTTGGCCTACTGCGCTGGTACCGGAGGAAGTTGCTTGATCATCGGATCCGCAGCCGGCGTTGCGGCGATGGGGTTAGAACACATCGATTTCATGTGGTACGCCCGAAAGATCGCTCCATGGGCATTGCTCGGCTACTTTGCTGGGGTATTGGTATTTCTAGTACAGTCGCATTTTATGCACTAGTTTGAATCCGTGGTCCGAACGCCGTAAAGTGCAAACTTTCACCCCGAAGGGCAACGCCGTGAAGGATTTTTTCATTTGATTTCCAAGAGTTCTGGCGTAGCCGCGTTCGTCAGAACGTGGATGGAAGCGCCAACTCTCCACATTCTGACGAATGTGGCTACCTAAAATCCTCCACGGCGTTACCCGAAGGGATATCAGAAATTAGCCGGCGGTTGAGCGCAGCGACACCACCGGAGAGATAGCATAACGCGTCTTCCGATCCTGAAAGGATCGAAGAATCTGTGAACCTTTCAGGTTCAATCGTCCTTCGCCTTGCATCCCGGGGGTGCGCCGCAAAGCGGCGACCCCCGGCTAATGTCTGAAATCCCTATC
>JANPLJ010001057.1:0-2057 GCA_031426475.1 Pirellulaceae bacterium
AAGACCCGAATTCGACACTCTGATTGTGCGACTGACAAGTGTCTCAACAGCTTTGCCGATGCAGCCGATCGTGAACCTCCAAAGTTGCTCGCAGGGGCGGCGACCAGCAACATCACACCTGAGCTTGGCATCGATATCGTAGGCGGCTTCGTGCCGTTTCCCGCAACGCACGTTCATGATGAACTTCATGCCCGCTGCCTTGTACTCGATGATGGAAAGACCAAGCTCGCATTGGTGGTCTGTGATCTTCTCGGCATCCATCGATGTGTCGCGCTCGAAGCGCGTCAATTGATCGAGAAAGCGACGGGCATTCCGGCGGGAAACGTCATGATCTCGGCGACACATACGCACAGTGCGGGGAATGCGATTGGAGCGTCACCTCGCGGTTTCTATTCGGATCATGAGCTTACGGATTATCAACGCTTCGTCGCTCATCGAATCGCCGATGGTGTGCAGCGAGCAATGAATCTACGACGTCCGGCCGAGATCGCTTTCGGCACCGCGGAGGCTCCGGAACATGTCTTCAATCGACGTTGGTTCATGAAGCCGGGTACCGTGCCGGTCACACCGTTTGGGGTAACTACGGATAAAGTCAAGATGAATCCTGGCGCGGGGGATCCGAACCTTGTGGAACCGGCTGGCCCGACGGATCCCGCCGTCTCGTTCATCGCGCTGCGTGAGCCAGCGGGCAGGCTCATTTCCGTCTTCTCAGCTTATTCATTGCACTATGTCGGCAATGTTGGCGACGGTCACATCTCTGCGGACTACTACGGCATGTATTGCGAGGCGCTGAAGAAGCTACAACCGAGCAGTGAGAGCGATCCGCCGTTTGTTGCGATGATGGCCAACGGAACCAGCGGTGATATCAACAACATCAACTTCCGCACAGCGCGTCCGCGTACGCCACCCTATACGCAGATGCGAATCGTCGCAGAGGGCCTCGCTCGGAAAGTTCACGCGGCTCTCGCGAACGTAACTTGGAAAGGGCAAGCCTCGCTCGATGCTCGTTTTCGCGAACTGGGAATCGCTTGGCGTAAAGTGGAGCCGGAATTGCTTGAGTGGGCCAAGGAAGAGGAAGCGAAAGCGAAACGGTTGCAGAGCAAAGAAGACAAAACCAGCGTGTATGCTGGTCGTGTTCAGCGGCTTGCGAATGCCAGCCCCGAAACCAAAGCCCCCGTTCAAGTCTTGCGCATCGGCGATATCTGCATCGGTACGTCACCCTGTGAGACTTTCGCCGAGACGGGCCTTGAGTTCAAGCAACGAAGCCCCATCCAACATTCCTTCATGGTCGAGCTCGCGAATGGTTACTACGGTTATCTGCCGCCACCGCGGCACTTCGACCTCGGCGGCTACGAGACTTGGCCCGGCACGAACTACCTCGAGCCCCAAGCCTCGGTGATGATCATGGACGCGTTAATTGAGATGACAAACGAACTCAATCATAAAGTCTCGTTTAAAACAAACGACACTGGGATGAGTGTCGAGATTGATGGACAACTCTTTACCGAATACATCACAAAGGACGTAGCTCGGCCCTACATGTATCCGTTGATTGGTGCCGCGGGAACGAATGTGTCTCGCGAGTTCCCGATGAAGAAAGATACGCCGGGAGAAGAAATGTTTCGCGATCATCCGCATCATCGCTCGCTCTGGTTCGGCCATTCGCGGATCAACGAGATAAACTTCTGGGCCGAGTATCAAGTGTTCGGAAAACAAGTGCACACCGGCTTTACCGATGTACAATCTTCTGGAAATCAAGCCAGCTTCACGGCATCAACACAATGGATTGGTCCCGACAACAAGTCCGTCATGACTGACAATCGCCATATTACTGTCATCGCGCTTCCTGACGGGGAGAAGATGCTGGATTTCGACATTACGCTCAAGGCTACTGAAGGCGATGTTTTGATCGGCGATACCAAAGAAGGTACCATGGCGTTGCGCGTCTGCCCGTCACTTAGCATGAACAGCAGTAAAAGTGGCGTGAGCACGGGTTCATCGACAGGACATGCTTTCAACAGCAACGGGGTCCGCGATCACGACATCTGGGGCAAGCA
>JANPLJ010001058.1:0-2099 GCA_031426475.1 Pirellulaceae bacterium
CTTGCAAATCGGTCTAGCGGCATCCATGATGATATCTAGTGCCTCTTCCAACTTGGACTTTAGGGTTGGTAGCCGAATTCGTCAGAATTTGGACGAAGCTCGTAAGGCGATGTCTCCTACGCTTCATCGAGAGTCTTACGACATCGGCTACGAATTGAAACCCAAAATCTAGAATTCGATGAAACACTGGGTTCGTTGGGGCCCCCGCCAGATCCTTTCCCCTTTTTTCGTATTGTCGTAGCTGAATTCGTAAGAATTCGGTTGAAGCTCGACTACCCATGACTATGAGCATAACTTTGAAGCGCTGCAATGGTTGGATCTCCAATTGGCATACGCTACTCGTTTTCGCAGCGTATCTAGTCGGCAGCCCAATGAACGCGATCGAATCCAGCGAAACGATCCGGATGGCCAACGAACCAACGCTTTCGCCAGATGGATCGGTACTTGCCTTTAGCTGGTCTGGCGAGATCTGGACGGTTCCCACGGAAGGCGGCATTGCCCTCCGGTTGACACAGCATCCGGCCAACGACTCGCAACCCAAGTTTTCTCCGGACGGAAAAACAATCGCCTTCGTCAGCGATCGAAGTGGTTCCGATCAAATATATGTCATGCCCTCGGTCGGTGGAATTCCCGACCAAAAGACGTTTCACAGCGAAGACTACCAAATCGCCGATTGGTTTCCTGACGGTCAGTCGATTCTTGCGATCAGTCAGCGCGATCACTTTTGGAAGAATGCGGATCGGCTTATTCGTGTCGACATCACGAAGCGATCGGCCGAGACCGTCCTCGCAGACGCCTACGCTTCTGACGCCAAGATTTCGCCGGATGGGAAACGACTTCTCCTGGTTCGCGAGGGAGAACGATGGTGGCGAAAAGGCTACCAGGGCGAAAGAGCTTCGCAGATTTGGGAACTCGATCTCGAATCGAAAGCGTTTACCGAGGTCCTTCACGAAGCCGTTGATTGTCGTTGGCCCTTGTGGATGCCGAACGGAAAAGGCTTCTACTTTACCAAAGGTGACTTCCATGGTTTTGACTTGTGGCGCCATCGATTCGCGAAGAAGGCTGACGAAGAAGAAAAACAATCCAAACGTCTTGCGGGCTTTCCAGAGGATTCGATCGTCCAGCCAACCATCTCGCGCGATGGTTCAACCATTGTGTTTCGCCATCTCTTCGACCTCTATGTGTTTCGTCCCGGGGAACGCAACAGGCCAGAGAAGATCCAAATCCAAGTAGCAGATGATCTTGCACTTTCCGAGGATCCACTTCGTCGTAGCTTTGCGAAAGCCGACCAAGTTGCCTTTTCCGAAGACGGCCTAGAAATCGCTTTCGTTGCCGGCGGAGATCTTTGGATCATGGATACAGAACTCAAAGAACCGATACGCGTTACACATACCGACGGCGTCGAGGCAGATCCAATCTTCGCTCCCGACGGTAAAAGCCTATGGTTTACCCGTGCGACCGATGGACAGGTCGACATTTGGAAGATCGAACGCAAGGCTCCTAGCGAATTCTGGTGGCAGCAACGCGAATTCGTCGAAACGCAAGTCAGTCGCTCTCCGGCAACCGAATTCGACCTCAAGTTCACACCGGATGGCAAGCAACTGCTCTATCAAATCGCGTACGGCGACCTCGTTCGATACGAGATCGAGTCCAGCGAATCGCATACGCTTCACGATGGCTTCTCGGAAATCGATTATACGATATCCCCCGATAGTCGATGGATCGCCTATTCAGCTCGCGATGAATACTTCAATAGCGACATATGGCTGATCCCGACCGATGGTAGCAAAGTCCCAACCAACGTGTCGCGCCATCCGGACAATGATTTATCGCCCGTCTTTTCGCCTGATGGAAAGATACTCGCCTACACCGGAACCCGCGACGATGATGAAGTCGACGTCTATTATGTTTACTTGCAGGAGACCCTCGACGAACAGACGAGCCGTGAACGACGTTTACAGAAAGCGCTCGATACAATCAAGAAGAAACGCGATGCTGCGTCGAAAACTTCGAATGCATCCAAGTCCAACTCGAATCATGTATCTTCCAACGGAAAAGACGAGTCATCCAACGAAGGACACGACACAGGTAGCAACTCG
>JANPLJ010001059.1:0-1244 GCA_031426475.1 Pirellulaceae bacterium
ACTCGGGAAAGCCAGTCCGCCTGGTGTTGAACGCGAGGATCGCCCCGATCGAATCCAATCGAGTCGCTATTCAGAGTTTGCTGGGCATATCCGAACCGACTGTCGTACGAGATCGCGACGTTATCGCTGCGATCGTCAACCCGCCATTCACGTTGGCCGATATCGCGAAACTTGATCAATCGGAGTTGACCAAATTCTTCAATGCGGCTGCAGATTCGATGAAGAAATCAGAACTAGAAATCCCGATGTTTGCGGCCCCACATGAAGTCATCGCAACGAATATGCGATGTTTGACTTCGAATCTCGAACGTCGTATTTCGGAAAAATCGTATCAACAACTCGAAGATGGCGTATTCATCGGCGAAGGTGCATCGCTTGGCAAATATGTCATTTGTGAAACTCAGAGTGGCCCAATCATTATCGAAGATGGAGCCAAAGTTGGCCCGTATTCTCTTTTGCGAGGCCCAATCTACATCGGTAAGAAATGCAAAATCCTGGAACACTCTGCGATTAAAGACAATGTTTCGCTGGGACACACCACCAAGATTGGCGGCGAGGTCGAAGCGTCGGTCGTCGAACCTTATACCAACAAGCAACACCATGGGTTCCTTGGTCACAGCTATCTCGGTAGCTGGATCAATCTAGGCGCTGGCACTTGCAATAGCGATTTGAAGAATACCTATGGCCAAGTCAATATGGAGTATCCGCATGGCAAAGCGACGACCGGCATGCAGTTTCTTGGCTGTATCATGGGAGACTATTCCAAGACCGCCATCAACACAGGAATCTTTACCGGAAAAGTCATCGGTGTTTGCAGCATGATGTACGGTTTCGTGACCAGTAACGTCCCGAGCTTCGTCAACTATGCAAGGCTCTTCGGACAAGTTGCGTTTCTACCCGCCGAAGTAATGGTGGCAACTCAGCAACGAATGTTCGCGAGGCGACAAGTAACTCAGCGACCATGCGATATCGAACTGATCCACGACATGTATCGTATGACTCAATTTGAACGCGATCAGTCAAGAGATATTACGGGATAAGGAATGCTACGAATCTAAAGCGGTAGCTTTCCTTGCAAGATCTCTTCTTCCCACTGTTCCATCAGCGGCCAATCGATTGCGCAGGTTCCGAAATCCGAAAGATGCAAATAACTCTTGAGGCGTTCGATCGAACGATCAATCATCGCCTTGTCATGTCGGAAATAGGGACCGTGGCTAGGCAATAGCCATTTTACGTCGCTGTCC
>JANPLJ010001060.1:0-3895 GCA_031426475.1 Pirellulaceae bacterium
TGGAGTGGTCCCGCGACTCCGCTCGCGGGACGATTGTCAGCGAACGGAGTCGCTGACCCACGCGATATTCCTTGGCAAACTCTGGGCGTGCCACGCCTTGCAAGGCTGGACGATCTATTTGGTGGCATGGGTAATCTAGGAAGCCCTGGTATGCCGGCACTTCTTTCGTACGTGGAACAGGAGGATTACGCCGAATATCAAGATCGAGCGGTGTGATCGTCATTTCACGCGCATTGAGATACAAGGAAGCCCCAACGATGCAGAACTCGATATCGAAACCATTTCTATCGCGAGTTGTGAGCAAACGCTCACGTGAATCCTTGCGTCGTCGATTGAAACGCTGCCTATTCGGCGTTGCGGTTGCGACCGTTACCGTGATGGCTCCGTCCGGTTGTACGAGAAGCTATTATCGTTCGACCGCGGACCGGGAAACGAATTGTCTGATCGAGCAGAAGAACTCCGTTGCTTCACTCCCGCCAGTTCGGAAATTGCCGGTCGATCGAGCATCGCGTATGTTCGATCCATTCAATCCAGATCGTCCACCCATGCCCGAAGATGATCCGACGGCGCATCGTTATATGAAGATGGTCGATGGGAAGAAAGGTTATCCGCTCTGGGATGTCAACGGACGAACGAACACGACGGAAAGTCCCGATTGGTGGCAGATGCTTCCATTGGATGAACGAGGCGTTCTCGTTCTCGATACCAACACAGCCGTCAAACTTGCAACCATTCATTCAACGCTTTATCAAGCCGAAGTCGAAACGCTTTTCCTGTCCGCGTTGGACGTAAGCTCTGAACGCTTCCTGTTAGACAACCAGTTCTACGCAGGCTGGCAAGCGGACTACGTTGCCGATGGTCCAGCCCGACGAAACGCGGGCGGCCAGAGTCGATCGAACCTGTCAACGGGCCCATTTCAACGGACTGGTCGTCGTCCATTCTCGTGGCAGCGCAGGTTCGCCAGCGGTACCGATTTGGTCGTCGGTTTCGCAAACACGATGACTTGGCAACTCAGCGGACCCGATACGCAAACGGCGACAACGCTCCTCGATTTCTCGTTGATCCAACCGTTGTTGCGAGGCGGTGGACGCGATGTGATTCTCGAGCGATTGACGCTCGCTGAACGCACGTTGCTCCAGAACGTGCGAGCTTTCGAGCGTTACAAGACTGGCTTCTACGTGACAGTTACGGCTGGAAGGCAGGCAGAGCCAGGCCCGTCGCGCCGAGGTGGTCTGTTTGGTGGGGCTGGTTTAGAAGGTTTCACAGGACTCGGCGGCGGATTCGGTACCGTCGGTAACGTCCAAACACGTAATGCCAACACGGGTGTTCAGGGCGGTGGCGGTGGTGTGGCCAACGTTGGAGGGATCCTTGGTCTGATCCAGAGTCAGTTGCAAATCAAGAATTCGCAAGAGAACATCGCCCAGCTGCAAGACAATTTACTGAGATATCAAGATGCGCTCGCCGATCAGCTTACCAAGATCGCTCCGACACAGGATACGATCCCAAGCCTGCAACTACAGGTCGCCCAGGCGCGTACCGCACTCGTCTCTGCTCAAGCTGGCTTGATTTCAACACGAACCAACTACGAGACACTTTTGGACGTTTTTAAGAACACGATCGGGTTGCCTCCCTATCTGTGCGTCGAGATTCGAGACCCACTGCTCGATAAGTTCCGGCTCATCAGCTATGACTTGATAGGACGTCGCGCAGAAGTTGCCGCATCGCGAGATCAAGTTGGAAAAGAAAACACGAAACTTCTCAATTTGAGTAAGAGCGAAAACGAGGCGTCGACCGGGCAATCCTATCGAACGATCGAGATGTCCAACGAGCTCAAGGAACGCCTCGACGCGATTGGGAAGGCCACCGAATCGATCAGCAATACCAGAGAAGCCATCATCGAAAAGGACATTCCTGAAGTTGAGCAAGATCTCGTGAAGCTGCGCGAGACGATTCCCATTCGTCAAAAGCAATTGGCTCGATTGCGTGAAATATACGAAACCGAAAAAGATATGGTTTGCACGTTGCTCCCCTCCAGCGGCTTGGATGCGGCCTTGTTTTCAACCGTCGGGATCGAAGCCTTGCCCGATCAACTCCAACAAGATCTTGCGAAACTCAAAGAACGCATCATCGGTTACGATGAACAGCTTCGTCGCCTCCAATCGGACCTGAAAGCTCTGGCCGAGGATAGGCCAGTAAAGGTAAAACCTCGCGCCGAACGCGAAGGGAACGTCAAAGCCCTCGCGGCGGAAAGTCAGTCGCCGTCGGATGATCGCGCTCGCGGAAGATTCGATGGCGTTCGCGATGGAGCGATCCTTCAAAGCCAAGATTTGTTAGCCGCAATCGCGGAAGATGTATTAGCTCTACAAGTGATTCAGGCGCGAATTCGCACCGAGTCAGTTGTGCTTCCGGAAGTCGATCTTACGCCACATGAAGCGGTCGAAATTGCTCGCCGCAATCGTCTTGACTGGATGAATGCGCGGACATCGATGGTAGACTCTTGGCGAGCGATCGAAGTCGTCGCGGATGATCTGGAAAGCTTTTTGGATGTCGTGTTCAGCGGCGACATGCAGAATCGAAACGACAACCCGCTTTCGCTCCAAGGCAGAACCGGGCGACTTCGAGTCGGCCTGCAATGGGACTCGCCATTGACGCGTTTGCAAGAACGCAATCGATATCGTCAAGTGCTGATCGAATATCAACAGGCCAAGCGATCTTTCTATCTCTTCGAAGATTCGATTTGGCTCACGCTTCGTAGTCAATTGCGAAGCATACGCTTCAGTCAATACAATTTTGAACTTCAGCGATATGCCGTTCGAGCCGCAGCCGAACAGATCCTCGTCAACGAAGACCTTCGACAAATCCGGGAATCACTATCCCAATCCTCCGGTCCAACGGGTGCACGTGACTCAGTGGACGCGCTGAACGCCTTGTTGAATTCACAAAACACGTTCCTGAACGTATGGGTCTTTCACGAAAGCCAACGTCGAAATCTTGACCAGGACTTGGGGACAATCCAGGTCGACGCTGAAGGAGTCTGGTTAGATCCAGGCAAGATCTCGGCCGATCGCTACCTTGTCGAAGGACAAACGCTGGTTGCCCCCGAGGGAACACCGTTGCCGCCAACCCCTTTCGACTTACAACCGATCGGCTCGAACCCTCCTCCCTATTCGGAGTATTCGGGTAGCGACGTAAGCGTAGCGCCAAACGTCACGGATAATTTTGGTAGCACTTCTGGAGCGGGAATTCCAACCGTTCAAGGAGTCGTGTCTCCAGCCCAAGAAATCTTTGCCCCAGCAATCGCAAGCCCGATTCCCCGGTAATCCAAAGAACGACACTTCTCGCTAATCGCCGGCATCTGGTTCCCAAGTTCTAGTCCAACGCCGTGAACGACATTCTCCATTTGATTTTCAGGGTTCTGTCGTAGCCACGTTCGTCAGAACGTGGACGGAATCGCTACAATTCAACCCATGTTTTTAGCGATGAAGAAGCACTACCCTAAGTGTTGTAGTGTTATACACAGTTCCGATATCCGAACGTAGAATACCGTTTCTAACCATTTTTAATCGTTCTCAAATCGAAGAATTGCGTATGAAAATCTGCAGGTTTGCCAGACCCGATGGTTCTGTTGGCTGGGGCGTTGTCAATAGTTCCGGTATACAAGACATTTCCAAAGCGGATCCGACGTTGCCGACCAAGATGGTCGACATCATTCAAGGCTGGCCTCAATTGTTGCCTAGGATACAAGGATTGGGTAAGCGACTGGGAGTAAGCGAAGAGTCGTTGTGGTTTTTGTGCCCACAGGATAGTCCGCGCAAGGTTTTGTGTATAGGACTCAACTAACGGGATCATGCGATTGAAAAAGGGCAAACGATACCAGGTGAGCCGATGGTTTTAT
>JANPLJ010001061.1:0-1811 GCA_031426475.1 Pirellulaceae bacterium
CGACTCGCGTGTAGTAAAAAACCGAAACTTCCGCAGGACAAGCCTGCGGGATTCTGCGTGCGCAGCAACGTGAGTGGTGGCGATGAGCGAGGAGTCTCCTATTGCCGCCGATTTCCGCACCGAGGAATCGACTAACAAGATTCTTGAGATCGATCTAGCGTTCCATATCTTTCAAGTGGACGTCGAGCGCACCGACGGAAATTCGAATTTCGACGATTGATAGGGTGAGCGACGCGGCCATCAAAAGCAAGCTGCCGCCGAAGATCCATTTGCCTAGGACCATCCAGTCCATGAACAGGGCGACCATACAAAGAGTGCACGACAGCAAGCTCAAAACGCCAAGCGTTTGCATATCGCGAATCAAGTATACGCGACGTCGAAGGTTTTTGATCTCTTCGACGTAACCTTGGTTCGGTGATTCTGAATGGTCTGCATGGAGCTTTCGAATGATACTGGCCAAACCAAGAAATCGATTCGTGTAGGCCAATAGGAGCAACGAAATGGTCGAAAAGAGCAGAGCGGGCGTAGTTAGATCGATTTTCATAATGGCTTAAGCGATTCTAAATGCGTGACGACACACCGCGGCAGCCACTCGAGGTTGTAACCGCCTTCGAGCAATGATACAACGCGTCCCTGACTGGAAACGTTGGACGACTGGATGACTATCTCCGTCAAAAGTTGATAGTCTTCTTGTTCGAGGCCAAGGTCGCCAACGGGATCGGCGCGGTGCGCATCGAAGCCAGCGCTTAACAGGACAAGTTCCGGTTGGTATGCCCGGGTGATTTCGTCGCAGCCTCGCTCGAAACGCTCGATGATTGTTTTCCGAGGCGTACCGTATTGGATCGGTAGGTTTGTCTTCGTTCCGAGTCCAGGGCCGGTCCCGGTCTCATTCGAGTCGCCCGTCCCTGGATAAAATGGGAAGCGATGCATCGACAAGAAAAGAACGCTCGGATCGGAATAGAAGGCGTCTTGCGTAGCGTTGCCATGGTGTACGTCGAAGTCGATGATCAAAACACGATCGAGCTTGTGTTGTACGATCGCATGTTTTGCGGCAATCGCCACGTTATTCAACAAGCAAAACCCCATCGGGGCTTTGGCAAGGGCATGATGACCAGGGGGGCGGATCGCGCAGAAAGCTCGCTTGTCTTCGCCAAGGAGTACGCGATCGACCGCATCGATAGCGGCGCCAGCAGCATAGTTTGCAACGTCGAACGATTCGCGGCTGACGACTGTGTCCGCTTCAATTCTACCGCCGCCGTCTTCACAGGCCTTTCGGAGAGACCGTAAATACTCATGGCCATGAATGCGTTCGAGTGCTTCTTGTGAAGCTGGCTTCCATGCAACTTGAGTCGCTTTTTCAGTCCATTTTTCATCGCGTAGCGTCTTGTTGATTTGCCGGATACGATCCGCACATTCTGGGTGACGCCCTGTGTCATGGTTCGCAAACTGGTCATCTAAGTATAAAAGCACTTTCGAAGTATCCTTGCTGCACGGACGCTGCCATCAAGCAGCGTTTGAGTATTCACATTCCTTACCTAAACGTAGCCGAACCACCGTTAACAGCTCATTCAAACAGCTTTCTTGACCGATTGTTTCTCAAACGTCTGATCGGTGATCGCGACCAGTTCGGACGTGGCGGGTTGCTGCAGTTTGGATGGCAGCCCTGGGGGAATCGCAATTGAGTTGGACCTCTGGGCTGGACGCACACGAAAAAGGACAACATAGAGCGCAGGCAGGTTCAACAAGGTGAGGAACGTCGCGACCGAAAGCCCACCCATGATCGCGATTGCCATCGGTCCCCAAAAGACGCT
>JANPLJ010001062.1:0-11871 GCA_031426475.1 Pirellulaceae bacterium
CTCCAGCGCAATCTGGCGCTGTCCAACTAGGGTGCGATCGCTTCTTTTTTCCGCTTGATCACTTGAAAAGACTCGAGTGGGTCAGATCCAAAGTCTTGAAAATTTGCGAGCGCTGCGACGGCCCAGTTGGTGGCCATGAACGATATGAATTGATCCTTGCCATATGGATCGCCGTTATCAAAAAAAACTTGGACCGGTTTTGCGCGAGTGACAACATGCCACGAACCATCGGATTCTTGGCTATCGAGGAGGAACTTGACTCCTTTCCTAAACGCTTTGCTCGTCTGAATCGATTTTTTGTCTCGGTATTCAACTTGCGCTAGAATTAACAACGTTTGTCCCGTTGCGTAGGGGTCGCTCGGCATATCCGCGGTTTGCCCCCATCCTCCGTCCTCGTTCTGATTCCTGAGGAGTCGGTCCTTTCGGCGTGCGAGGCGATCAAAATCCTGGAACAAGCTTTCCCTATCTTCTTCATGAAGCATATAGTCCAACCAAATCATTCCGTTCAGCTCTTCTTGGCTTTCCGTTTCGTCGGCTTGGAGCGACCATCCTCGCGCTTTCTGGAAAACTTCTTGCAGGCGATTCGATTCGATGTGGTCGTGTCCGTAGGCCCGCAAGCCGTAAATCGCGACCGCCGTCGTCATCGATCGAGACGAAGCAGCTGGGGGTCGCACCGACTGAAAATTCCATGCACCGTCGTCGGCTTGAGTCTGCATCA
This sequence comes from Pirellulaceae bacterium, assembly GCA_031426475.1. Classification (GTDB taxonomy): domain Bacteria; phylum Planctomycetota; class Planctomycetia; order Pirellulales; family Pirellulaceae; genus JAIYDQ01. Next base: position 719 of record JANPLJ010001062.1, read on the forward strand.
AATAGTCGACCATGGCATCGATCGTTTCATTTCGCTTCGCGCCCGCTAAATCCATCGCCCATAGACCATAGGCTACCGTAAGCGCCTTTCCGCCAATGCCTCGACCTTCCCGCATCAATTCTGTTTTCGCTGAAAATGAAGCCTCGGTAAAACTCAGAATGGATTGCGTTAACGTATCATTCCAAAATCCAGCGGGAGTTTCATGCAACTTCATTCCAGGATGTAACGACCTCGAAAGCAACGGGAGTGTTTGATGATGGCAGGAAAAGCATTGCCGGTTCGACGGATAATTCTTGACGCCCCTTTCCACCAGTGCATGGCCCCTCGCGATTGCGTCTCGCAGTTTATCGGACTCTCGAAGAATTGTGTGCTTCTCCCAGTCGGTCAACCTTTTCTTTGGTTTCACTTCGTCGGCGTCGTCAGCAAATATCGTAGACTTCAAGGCGACGCTCATCACAAAGCAGGCACCCAAGGCAATCCAAACTTTGATCGAAAACATTTGAACCTTCTTTTCTAAGCCAGCTTGCTCAGTCTTCGTAGCAGCCATTCGAGCGATAGGGCGGTACCGATCAGTGCCATCAGCGTTCCCATCAATCGTTGTTGGAATGGACGATCGGGTGCGCCGGGTAGAAAGTTAATTTGCTCGCGCGGCGCAATCAACGATACGATCCGCATCTTCGGCTCCGCATTCGTCTTCCCCGAGTTTGGTTGGGATGCTGGCGCTGAGTCATTGAGTGTGGAACTATCGGAGATGAGTTCGCTGGCAGTCGCTAAGTCTGGCAGAAAAACACCGCCTGTTTTTTGTGTGAGCTCGGTCAGCAAACGATCGTTTCGTTGGGGGCGTTGGATCTCGCGTGTCGGTACTCGGACGGTCACTTGTTGACTGAGTATTTGTTGGTCTGCGAGGTCTCCGATAGGCATTCGAACTTCGTACGAGCCTGTCTGTTTTGCAAAGAACATTCCAACGTAGGTTCCTACTTGACTAGGATCCTGCAAGGGGCGCAGTTCCAGCGGTGTATTGCGACCGGCCGGATCAATCAACCGACACGTTGCGTTGGGCAGAATAAGGGGCTGAAATTGATTATCGCGCAGGATAGCACGAACACTGATTTGCTCACCCACGAGCGCTTGTTGTTTGTCGAGCAACAGCATTCCTCGATCGGAATCTCGCAAGAGCCTCGACTGTGAAACCCATCGTAATAGTTTCGTATAGTACGTGTCGAAGTAATCATCGCTCAACTGGCGCAGTCGCCAAATTTCGCCGCTCCCCTGAAAAGCAACTCGACCAGCACCGTAGAATTGAGTTGCCAGATACACCGGAAACTTGCCGTCGAGCGACGTCGACGGATCCGAAAAATAGGCTAGCGGCAACGCGCCTGGTTTCGGTTCGTAGCTTGCATAAAAACTATAGACGCCTGAAAAGCTATTCCATGCCGATTGGCTATCATCAGCATCGTTCGCAATCTGAAGAAAGTCCATCCCGCGGGCGTTGTCCGAGAATTTGAGCGGCCAGACGGTTTCGCTTTCGAATCGCCCCATCGATACGAGTCTCGTTCCGCGACCGTTGAGTACAACTGGCGATAGATTTCGTAGAAGTTCAGCTCGTCGATCGCCGTTTCCGCTGGTACCGGTCCAACGAGGTGATGCGACTGGCCCGACGATCATGACCAATCCACCGGCCTGTTGCGAGACCCACTTTTCGAGTGCTTCCAGTTGTGGCACCGACAGCGACATCCAGTCGGCATCAAATGCAATCACGCAGTCGTACTGAGACATTTCGGCCTGCGATTTCGGAAACTCGGTCAACAGTTCATCGGCTTCCTGCGACATCCCTGGCCCACCGGTTTGCAAGAACACGTGTGACTGAACCGATTTATCGCGGAATAGCAGATTGCGGACGAATTGATACTCGCGTGTTGGACCACCTGCAATGATCAAGACGGTCGATTTCGGCTCGACCACACGGACTTCGGTATCAAGACTATTGTCCTGCGGGTTCGCATCCTGCGCGGGTGGGAGCAGCTTGACATCGTAAACCCACGATCCAATCTCGCGAGGTTTAACGTCGAAGCTGACCGGAGTCAGCGTGTCGCTATCGCCGAGATCCATCACGACCTCTTCTTCGATCGCCAGGCTATCGGAAGAGCTCCCTGCAGATCGACGACGAAGCTGGACGGAACATTTTTTTCCTGTCAAACCCGATGCCTGTACGAGGGCTGTCACCCGAAAACGATCGCCTGGATAGACTCGCTTCGGCGCCTCGACATCGACCAACCGAACATTGATCGGATCATCTGGCGTCCCGACGCCGATCGCGAAGACTGGAACATTGGCGGCCGTTGCCATCGAAGCGGCGGAAATCGGATCGATACCGGAATTGCTTTGTCCATCGGTCAGAATCACAATCCCCGATAGCGGCGTACCACGTTCTTGTTCAATGATCGACTGAATCGCATCGCCAAGCCGCGTTTCGACGCCCGACGCAGACAAAAGCGACGGCCAATCCGATTTGGCTGTATCGATCTCTTTTGTCGCATCTTCCTTGGAACGCACCAAGGTCTCGGTGTTGTTCGCTTCCGTCTGTTCAAAATTCGGCTCCGTCAAGGACCAGAGACTTGCGATCGGATACGACGACCCTCGAATTGCCGCTGTTCCGATGATCGCGATCGCTGCGACGATCGCGACGACACTAAGCAGCGCTACGTAGGGCCATCCCGGAGCTTTCGATCCTGAAACTCTCGCCGTCATGGCGACCCCGAGGCAAATCATCGCGATCAGCCCCAACGTCGTTCCGATCCAAGTGACCCAACTCACCGATCGCCATAGGTTGGACGAAACACGACTGGTTTCGTCGTCGGTTTTTTCCTTTCCTGTCGGTTTAGCTAACGAGGCGACGAGACCAGGACGTTGGGTTTGGTCGAATCGATAGACCGAGACATCATGTTGGCTTTGAAGCTGTCGAAGCAGTGGGGACTGAACGAAGAAATCGATAACGCTATCGATTCGACTTTTCGGCTCAGCCGCATTCGCTGAGTTGTCCATCGGCAGTGACATGCTTAACGATGTATCGACTAAGATAGCCAATCGCGACGGTCGGACGATACGTTGCTCTGATCGCTTCTGCAGATCGAAAAAGAAGATGACGATGCCACAAAGGGCCGAAAGCCGAAGCAACAGCAGAGCCCAACCAAGGCTGCGCGGTAGCTCGATCCAATCGCGGCGATACCAAAGAATGGTATAAGTTGCGATGCAACCGATGACCAACAACAAAACGATCCAATGCCACCATTGGTCGAGAAGTTCGAATCGCATCCACTGATAGAAAACTCGCGTGTCGCTCATGATAGTGCCTTTGCGACCGTAGTTTTCGGTAGATGGTAACTTGCGCTCCAAGCCAAATATTGCTCAAGCATCAAGAGCCCGATCAATATCGCCAACAGCATGCCCTGACGATTCGTTAAACCAGCCAACGCAGTTGACGCGGCAACAGACTCTGCAACGCGATACTTTGCTTCGATCGGTCGCAAACCAGCCAGCAAGTCGGAGGAAGATATCTTTTTCAGCTCACCTTCCATCGCCGGAGCATTGCGAGCAAAATTCTTGACCGCTCGCGTTCCTTGCAGCGTATTGTTCCAGATCTCGGTCACACCCGGTGATAACATGGCTTGTGTTTGCTCTTCGCTCTGTGACGTCGCGTCGGCCTGTAAATGAATGGCAAGAAGGGGCTCGGTGGTTGCCGTCGCGCTGATCGCAATGGGTGATCGAGCGACGTTTCGACCGGTACGTCCGATCAGGATCTCAACTTCCGGAAGCATCTCGCGCGATGAGAACTTCCAATCAATCGGTGTTCCGACGATCGCCGACGTCTCACGCGAACGGAATGACGCCAGATAACCCATCGTCTTGAGCATCGCAACGACAAACGTCGGATCTTGTGGCCAGTTCGTCCACTGCGGATCCAAAGTTGTTGTTAAAACAATCACGCGGCCATTGCCAAATCCACGATCGATTATCAAAGGCGATCCATCTCGCAACGACGCAATCGTTTGCCAAACGGGATCTGGGTTCGTACCGATTGTTGCTGACGAATTCTTTTTCTCGTCCTTCAACCGAACATAGCGAGAAACGCGGATCAACTGAAAGGGCGAATTGCTTAGCCCAAGCAACGAAGAAAAAATCGGATGGCTTACCGGGACAATATCGGGACTCGCTGCCCCATCAGTCGACGGGGGAAGATCGGCAATACCATCGACAGCAGACGGCAGGAGACCTTCACCTTGACGATACCAATCGCGATTGAACCGATCGAGGTCAGCATTCGAAAGCGACCCACCCAAGAAAATAGCCAGACCGCCTCCGTTGCGGACATACGATTCGATATTCGCAATCGCTCGCACATCCATCGACCGAACGTTCAGCAATACGATTCCAGCGAAGGTATTCAAAATTTCAGGACTCGTATCTCGAAGGAAAGCAACCGTTTCTGGCATCGGCTTCCACCCCGTTCGAGTCATCCCGCCTGGATTCAAGGTGGCGTTCAGGAAGAACCATCCTCGTCGGCTTTCGTCGCCATCGACCACCAACAACTGTTGGCCTTCAGCAACGTCCAAGACACAAGCGATGCTGTTATCGTCGGCTAGCGGATCTTCCGGCAGAATCGCTTGAACAACATGCGAACCCGCTGACGAAAAAACGACTTGAACGCGTCTCGATATCGTTTCACCTGGGGAAATCGATTCGACGACGACCGGCGGCAATTGCGTCTCTTTGCCAGATGCATATCGATCGGGTAGGGGCGAGAGATGGTCGCTGTCATATTCGAAAAGCTTGACCGTGACGTTTACATTTCGAAGAGTTGCTGTTCCAGGGTTGCGAACTTCCAATTTCATCATGACCGGGACACCTGCGGCCAAGATCTCTTGATCCGCTTGCAAGCTGACAAGGCTTAGATTTTCGTGGGCGATTGGCGAGCAGTCGATCAAATGCAGATCGGCTTGGGCTGCTTTCAGGGGCTCCAACGAGCTTCGAATCGTTTGACTCTGTCGCCAATCTTTGTCGCGAAAATCGCTCACCAAATAGACATTCGCTCGTTCGCTGGATGCATTTCGTATCAATGGGGCGATGAGTTGGATCGCTCCAACCGGGGAAACATCCAACGCAACTGGGGAAGTAATATTCAGGCGATCAAGTAGACTTGCTGGATTCGACGGAATGGTACGCGTCAAGATATCAGCAGCCGTGTCGGCCGGAATCGACGGTGCTGCTTGAGGTTCCGAAGGCTTCGCCTCCGTTGCCGGCTTCAGGCTCATCGCTCGACTATAACGCAAGATCGTCACACGATGTGCCCCTTGCTCGTCGGCAACCGATTGCAGCAACCCAGCGATTGCGCGAAGCCCCAGTTGATACGCTGAAGTTCCCTGGACAGAATCTCCCATCGACATACTATCGTCCAGAAGCACATAGTGGTGCGTGATCGACTGGCCGAAGATCGACAACCATCGAGCGCTGCTTACCCATTGAGCCAACATAGCTACCAAGACGGCCATCACGGCCATTCGAGAGAGCAACAACAATAGTTGCTTCATCCAGACCCAACGCTTGTGCTTCCGATAGCTTTCAAGCAAGAATTCCATGGCTGCCCATCGCTGCCGTCGATGACGCAGCAGATTGATCAAGTGTACCAACAGCGGTACCAAGACCAATAAGAATCCCCAGGCTAGCGGTTGAAATACGAATTGCATCTCGTCGGTATACTCCAGCAATCAGCGTTTTCGCATATGGGCCATCCGAGATGCCAGGAAAGCGGTCAGGGCCGCATCCATCGGTAGGCTAGTTCGTGTCAATTGGTAGTCGATCTTGTAAGACGCACATGCTCGGCGAATACGGTCGAGAAATCTTTGAAGCGATTCCATATAACCTTCGCGAAGCGCTCTCGGATTGCAAGCCAACGTCTCCATCGCTTCCATTCCCTCGAAACGAGTCGGGTCGTTGAACGGAAAATCTAGCTCGTCATCGTCCATTACGTGGAAAACCAAGCAATCGTGGCCCGACTGTCGCAGCGCGGCTAAGCCCTTTAACGCCGATTCATCTGCTCCAAGAAAGTCCGTTATCAGTATCATCAAACACCGTCGCGGATAGCTCTCCTGAACCTCGCGAAAAATCCCTTTCAAGTCGGTCTTTTCCGTCGGCTGCTGTTGTTCCAAGGCACTGTACACTGACTGCAGGTGCTTGCGGCTCGACCGCCACGGCAATTTCGTTCGGATCTTCGTATCGAAGACGGTCAAACCGACAGCATCTTGTTGGCGCAGCGCCAGGTAGGCAAGGCTGGCGGCGATGGTCGCGGCGTAATCGAACTTGTTCAATGGCCCACGACCGTACGACATGCTTTCCGAGGCATCTACTAGCAACGTACAACGAAGATTGGTGTCCTCTTCGTATTGCTTGATGTAGAGCCGATCCTGTCGGCCCCAGACTTTCCAGTCGATATGGCGCAGGTCATCGCCCGGAACGTACTGGCGATGCTGGACGAATTCTACCGATTGCCCAAAGTACGGGCTACGATGCATTCCCGAGAGAAATCCATCGACGATCCGCTGCGCTCGCAGCTCCATCGGTGCGATTCGGCGAATCGCCTCAGGATGCAAATATTTTTTGGAATCTGGCATCGCGAAGCAGTTCGTCTTGTTCGGTTGGCGTATTTTCAAGAATGCGATCGATGATATCGTCGCTGCGTAGGCCGTCGCTTTCCGCAGCAAAATTCACATTGATTCGATGTCGCAGCACAGGTCTTGCTAAAAACTGAATATCCTGAGGATCGACGTGAGAACGGCCCAGCAGAGCAGCGCGTGCTTTCGCACCGATGATCAAAAACTGGACAGCGCGAGGACCGGCCCCCCAACCGACTTGCTCTTTGACAAACTCGGGGACACCTGGCTGCGTAACACGTGTTTGTCGGACGATTGCCAACGCATATCGGATTACATTCTCGGAGACTTCGATACTGCGAACAAAGTTTTGTAGATGGATGATCTCGGCCCCCGATATCACACTCTCAACTTTTTCATGAATCGTGCCCGTTGTCCGTCTGGCGACTTCGAACTCCTCTTCGAAATTCGGATAGTCGACTAACACTTTGAACATGAATCGATCTTGCTGGGCTTCCGGCAAAGGATACGTTCCTTCTTGTTCAAGCGGATTTTGCGTCGCTAGTACGAAAAAAGGATCTGACAATTCATGCCTTTGTCGACCGACTGTAATCTGGCGTTCTTGCATCGCTTCGAGCAATGCTGCCTGAGTTTTAGGAGGTGTTCGATTGATTTCGTCCGCAAGGATGACGCTTGCGAAAAGCGGCCCTTCCATGAAGCGACGTTCTCTCGCACCGGTCGATTTATTCTCTTCGATGATCTCCGTACCGGTGATATCAGCTGGCATCAAGTCTGGGGTAAATTGAATACGGCTAAACGAAAGATTCATCGTTCGCGCCAACGAGCTGATCATCAGTGTCTTGGCCAGCCCTGGAACGCCTTCTAGAAGGCAATGTCCGCGACTGAAGATTCCGATCAATAGCTGTTCAATGACGTCTTGCTGCCCCACAATCGATTTTGAAATTTGTTCCAATATTTGTTTGCGCGCGACTTGAATTCGATCCAAGTCCTGATGATGGCTTGTTGCCGTAGTGGTCATCCAGTGTTGGTCCTCGTTAGCGGTCTTTGGGGGTATCAAAAAGTCGGTCCAGGTCAAACTGACCTTTGCTTCCGTCAGGTGGAAAACCTGGGAGAACTGATTGTAGACGTTCGAGCCGTTCTTTGGGGATCCCCTCCTCTAATTGCGTTCGTCCTAACTTTCCGATTTCTGATATCGATTTCTCGTCCGGCTCCATTGCCGCCTCGTTGGACCAACTTACCTTTAGATCTGAGCCTCGATACTGCAAATTCAGCTCGGTTGCTCCCAATTTGACTGAACTTTGGAATTCAAGCCCACGAATCGGTTCGAGATAGTCATTCGAATACAAAAGCTTGCCACTGCGAATGTCGATAAGTGCAACCGAACCGGACTCTATCGCTTGACCACCCGCCTTAAATTTGAGCAATCTCACCAGGGAGATGGCCGGGGTTGTTCGAATCTGACTAACCGGAAAACGATAGTCGTACATCAAAAGCGGATTCTCCCAGAGCGGGTGACCGTCCTCAAGGTCGATCGCAATCATCGGACCACGGCACTTATGCGTCCTCTCGGCTTCATCCCCTTTCACGAATTCGTCCTGCAGGAAACTTGTTCCATCGGTCATCACTAAAATCACGTTGCCAAAGCGTTCGAGCGCCATGCGCTTGAAACTCGATTTCGGCGGCAAGGTCAATTGATGTGTGAACTGTTTTCCGGATCGCAAGTCCCAAAATGCGAGCTCACCGCTCGCGGCCCACATCACCAAACGCTCGTGCTCGCAAACCTCTGCACGAGTATCCACCGCAAGTTCCTTCTCGATCAACGTCTTTTTCTCAAATGCATCCCAGAGTCGAAACGAAATACGGTTTCCTTCGCGTTTGTTGACGTACGTACTCAAGACGTTTCTTCCGGAGGTACACCAAATATCGAAATCGTCTTTCCATTCATCTTTGTCGATCAATCGACCGTCGCGAGCATCGATGACCCAGCGTGTCATGTTGCTCCGATCTAACACGACAATCCGATGACCGTCCTGCAGAATCGTCGGAAGCGAACCGATCCCACTTCGTACCCATCGTCGAGAACCTGTCTTCGCGTCGAGCGAAAGAACCGTTCCGTTGGTCGCAACAACGATACCGGTTCGATCAACTGGGCCAACCACGAACCCTTTGCGATTCTTGGGCCGCTGTTCTCCCCAGGGCATCGTTTCGGGACGTTGAACTTGCGTCACGACGTTCCGTCTGGCTTGATTTGGATTGAGGGAATCTTCGGCAAATGTTCTACCAAACGGCTCGCGCCATAGGATGTATTCCAATGGTGAATCCCGCAACAAGTCCTGCTTTTCGGAGGCCCGCAACGTGTCCATCGCAAGCAATTCACTGTGCGTCTCGACAATGACAATACTGTCGACGATATGCACAACAGGCAACGCAGTCGATTCGAAGCGGAGATCCAAACGCGAAGAAAAACGTTGCTGTCCTGTAGGATCGATTAAATCCAACGAATTAGAAGAAACGCTGACCATCCAGTTTTCTAGAGCCTTTCCGACACGTTGTTTGATTGCACAGATAGCACTACCCGTGATCGCTTGCAGCGGCCGTTCGCCAAAGCCGACTTCCACTTTAGGTTTCGACTTCGGCCACGTCTGAATACCATCGGCATAGCGACGAAAGTCTTCGACACTGGCGACATATTGGGATGGCGGGCGTGGTGCGTTTCCACGTAACGGTTCGTCGACGATCGAACGAGCGTTCACTTTCTCCATTGGTATTGCCAGACGCTGGGCAAGCGGAATCGCCGACGTCCATCTCCCGACATCGTTGTAAAGTTGAAATCGAAGCGAATCTGCTTGCTCGCTTATCGATTCCACTTCGTCTTGTTTCGTTATCGCGACATTGCCGCTGGTACTCGCGCGCTTGGCTATCCTCGCAACATCGACTACTTCCTCGATCGTATGCTCGGCGAGCAGCAATTGTTGCTCCTGTATAATCGCGTCGGCATCCGTTAGTCGCATCGCTCCAACCGATGGCATCCAACGAAAAGCGTCCGTCAATCGGTAATAGTCCAAGGTGCGCCTCATTTGCTGGAGTGCATCCACTCGAGGTTGAACGAGACGCAATAACGTATCGCGTTCCGCCGCGTTTGAAGATTCGTATAGCTGTGCCAGACGAGCGGCAGCCCACAGATCTTGCCGAACTTGTAACGACGCTTCTGGCTCTACGGTTTCCTGGACCGGCGATCCATACGCTCTGCCCTCTGCATTGGAGTCGGTCAGCTCCAACAACTTCTCAGTTGCTTTGACATATGCTTTCTGACGCATCAATCCGTCAATGAGTAGAATCAAGTAAGTCGACTTCTCGGGCCCCAGGCTAATCAGATCTTCATACTCTGCAATGCGCGAAGAGAATTTGGAAAAGTCCATACGAATCGCCATCATCGCAACTTCACCGAGCAAGAACCGCACCTCCGGGTCTTGTCGGTTTAGCCGATAAGCCGCTTCGATTGAATCGAGAGCTTCGGCGATTTTCCCCTCTGCTAGCTGAATCTTGCCACGTCGTTGCAACGCTCCAGAGGATTTGGCGTCCTGAACAAAATCGATATCGATCTCCGCTCGCAATCGATCGCGAATGGTATACGCCGTTAATTCCATCGGACTCAATGAAATCAATTGGTCCGAAGTGGAAATCAAGTTACCAAGCGGCTCCTTCACTCGCATCCGTTCGACAATCTCTCCCTTCTCAATATCGATTTCGAGGATCTCTTGGTTCGTCATCGGCAGAAAATACCGATTGCCATTTCGGACGCCTCGACCGGCCACTCGACCGATGCTTGTCAACGCAATCGGTTTCTCCCAGACGCTTGTGCCGGTACGAATGTCAAGGCACGCTAGCGCTTGATCGCTCACAACCAAAACTCGCCCATTCCATCCGGCACCAATAAAGAGAGTGTTGGTCTTTTCCTGCTCCCAAAGCCGCCTCCCGTCGAACAAGTCGACAGCGAATACGGACGACCCGTCGCACGGCGCATGCACTACACATCCATCGCTGACGAGAACCGCTCCATCCATCGAGCGTAGCCGAAGCGGCTGAGAGTCGGTGGATTGGGCGACGCCAAAAAAATTGGACTGGTTGAACGCGACCGAATCGGGATCCAGTTTGTATCGATGTGCCCATCGGAGATTTCGCGATGCAAAATCGATGGCGATTAACTGACCACTCAATGTCGGACAGATAACGCAGCCACCTGAAACCGAGGGACTGCAGCTCATGTTGCGGCGAATCGCGTCATCTGCAAGCGCCATCTGCTTTTGTTCATACGACACATCTCCTAGCCAATTAATTGTGACATCTGCCTTATAGGCGCAGTCATACAAAAGCCTAGCACCCCAAGCTGAAGCCTTAAGCACAGCCGGTCCGCTAAAGCCCCAGTGCGTAATAAGAAGTGGCCCTGTTTGCTCAATGCCAAGCACGCTAACATGTGCCCGGGGTACG
>JANPLJ010001063.1:0-3182 GCA_031426475.1 Pirellulaceae bacterium
AGGTCTGCAGTCAAGTCTATGGGCTGGCCTTATTGGCGTCGGCCTAGGACTGTCGATGTTGGCGGTGCTTTTGCTGCGGGGCTATGCACTCGAAATGCGAAACGCTTCCCAGCAAGTTAGCTTTGTGAATCAGGTGTCGCATGAACTAAAGACCCCTCTCACGAATATTCGGATTTACGCGGAGCTGCTCGAACGCGATTTGCAAGGAATCAACCAGGAGGATGCGGAACGTCCTAAGCAAAGACTGAGAACAATCCTTTCCGAAAGCGAGCGGCTTAGTCGTCTTATCGGAAACGTTCTTACGCTGGGGAAACATCGTCGAAAAGCCTTACAGCCGAATCTGCAACACGTTGTGCCTAGCGAATGTATCCGTACCATCGTGAATCGTTTTCAACCATCACTCGACTCAACGGGTGTAAGGATCGATTTCCAGTCAAATGATTCGGCAAAACGAATGCTCGATCCAGACTTTTTGGATCAGATTCTCGGCAATTTACTTAGCAACGTCGAGAAATATGCGGCGGATGGAGGGCATGTTAGCATTCGGTACTCGACGGAAGGCGATACTATCGTCATCCTATTTGAAGATCGTGGTCCAGGAATTCCGCGAAACCAACGCGATACCGTTTTTCAGCCGTTCAAGCGGCTCAACAACGGTCTAAAATATGCGGCAGGAACAGGGATTGGCCTGACGATCGCGCGTGACCTGGCTAGACTTCACGGTGGCGACGTGCGGTTGTTGGATAGCTCGCGAGGTTGCTTGTTCGAAATTCGATTGGAATGCCCAATTGTCGGTAAAGAACAGCTTTGAATCGGAGTCTGAAGCATGAAGGTCCTGATCGCTGAAGACGATCGCTTGACACGCGAAGGATTAATGGAAGTACTCGAGAGCGAGGGATACGAAGTGATCGGTGCCCCCGACGGTGCTGAAGCGATTCGATTGTTTCGAATGCATGCTCCAGATATGGTTTGTTTGGATGTTATGATGCCACGTCAAAGTGGATTCGACGTATGCAAAGCGATTCGTGCGGAATCACCATCGACACCGATCTTGTTTGTCAGTGCGAAGTCAGAGGAGTTAGATCGTTTAGTCGGCTTTGAATTGGGCGCGGACGACTTCATCGCAAAGCCATTCAGTGTTCGTGAAGTGGTCGCTCGTGTTCGAGCGATTGCGCGTCGATGCAGCACGGATGCATCTGACGTCCAAGCGGATTTCAAGATCGGGGATTTATCGGTGAGCCCTCGGCAACTTCGAGCGAAACGTAACTCGCAGACGATCGAGCTCAGTCCGCGGGACGTCCGCATTCTTCAGATCCTCGTTGAACACCCAGGGCAAGCCTTGGATCGACAAGCCATTTTTCGCTACGCTTGGGGCGAGAGCCATTTGCCGAACAGCCGAACGCTAGACCAGCATATTTCGCAATTGAGAAAGCGAATCGAAGTCGATCCGCAAGAACCACAGATTATCTTGACGGTGCACGGTGTTGGTTACCGTTACGACCCCGATAGGGCAACGAACGTCTAAAATCCCTATTCACAAAACAACTTTTTCACGCCCCGCATTCGCACCGTGCCGCACGTGTAACATCGAACCGGTTCGATAACGAGCCAAATGCCTGCCGTCAAAAACGTCAAAATGGTTCGAAGGTAATTTCCCACTTTCGGAACGTGGTAGTCCTCACGCCAGCAGTGCTCGCAATAGATATGAGGCAATTTCGATTTACGGCGCCGGCATTTCACGAGGGAAAATCCTTGAACAAGGGTCAGTAACGCTCTCGAAAACCCTATGTTTCAGCTTAATTGCTGCTTCCGAAAAGTATAAAACTTTCGCAATCCTCTGTTGAAAACCGTCGAACCACCCTCATAGCAGGTCGATTTGTGTCGGTTAGTCCTGTTTTGGCGATACCTTCAAGTGGGCCCAAGCGGAATCGCCTGCCAAGCTCATATCGTTTAAGATCACTATCCAGCGTGCTAGATGGGTAGCCAAATTCGTAGAAACGCGGATCAAGGACTAGGCTGTATCTGGTCCTTAAGTTGATTCAACGCGGAAATGTACTCTAGAGAATGAAACTGAATTTTGTCCTCGAAGTTTGATTGCCGAAAACAAATTCGAAACTGGCTGGTTCATCTTGCAAGGGTCGCGATCTTGATGGCGATTCTTATCGTCATCCATCTCCAGCATGACCGTCTGCTTTTATCCCAACATGCTCAATCGCTTGGGAACATTGAGCTTTCGAAAGTGCTAAACCTTTTTACGAATGCAGCAAATTGGGGGGACGTTAAACAGCACGGAGGCAGGCAGGTTTTGTCGGCTGACGGCGACGTGCTCGGCTACGTCATTCAAACGGCTCCCGACAGCGATCGATTTCTTGGTTTTTCTGGACCAACCAATTTATTGGTCGGTTTTGATACTCAAGATCGAATCTTGGGATTCGAAATACTGGAAAGCCGGGACACTCGCGATCATGTCGAATTGATTCGCAAGAATCCTTCGTTCTTTGAATCATGGAAAGGGCTGTCATGGGACGAGGCCGCCTCGCGCAGCCAGATAGACGGCGTTTCCGGAGCAACACTGACAAGTTTTGCGATGATCCAAGGACTGCAAAAACGGCTTGGAGCTACCCAAGTATCTCAGAAATTCCCGAAGCCGCTTGAGCTGGGCGATGCGACCTCCTTCTTTCCGAATGCAAAGCGAATCGAGTCAAACGATTCCGTCGCGGGGCTCTGGCAAGTCCGCGATGAATCGTCGCGGTTGCTTGGAGCCATTCTCCAGACGTCGCCTTCTGCAGACGAGGTCATCGGGTACCAGGGGCCGACGGAGACCCGACTTGCGATTGCCGAGGACGGTAGCATCGTCGGCATTGAAATTGCAAACAGCTACGACAATGAACCGTATGTCGGATATGTGAAAGGCGATGCTTGGTTTGCAAAGACGCTAAAGAAATACTCGATTCACCAATGGAGTCAATTGGATATCGAAAAAGAGCGGATCGAAGGAGTTTCGGGAGCGACGATGACGAGCGTCGCGATTGCAAACGGAATCGTGGCCGCAGCTAAACACTACGAGTCGGAAATACGTTCCGCGAGTACCAAACGCAGCGATCGCATCAACGGCGTTTGGAAGGGCCTGGGTACGATCGCAGTCATGGTCGCAGGGGTGATTCTCGGATTGACGTCGTTGC
>JANPLJ010001064.1:0-3793 GCA_031426475.1 Pirellulaceae bacterium
GCCGTTCCGCTACTTTGTACTATAGGCGACTGAAGATTACCAAGCACATATCGTCTTCTTGTTGTTGCCCTAAGATATGTTTCTCGACGGCGTCGATGATACTCTTCCCAGCTTTCTCGACGGAGTCGGCTGATTGGCCGAGCAGTTTGCGAATGCGGGCAATGGAAAACTGGTCGCCTTTGGCGTCGGGTGCTTCGAAAATCCCGTCGGTGTAAAGCGTCAAGACATCGCCGGCGGCAAGCTCGATATGGAACGCTTCGTAGGTAAGATCATCGATGATGCCGAGCGGCGGTCCGCTCACTTCGGATCCGGGTTCGCTGATCGTACCAGCTCGATTGCGGTGAATAGGCGGCATATGTCCGGCGTTGACGATGGTGGCTCGGCCGCTGGACTGCTCCAGAACGATCACTAGCATCGTCACGAATCGTTCGACACGCAAGGCTGTCAAACGCCTGTTCAAGAGATTCAAAGCCTCGGCGGGATCGTCTTCTGACGCAAAAGCAAACCGAGTCTCAGCGGATAGTTTGGCCATGAACATCGCGGCCGCGACACCATGTCCGACAACATCTGCGACGACGACGGCCAATCGATCGTTCTCAAGAGTAATGTAGTCAAAATAGTCGCCGCCGATTTCGCTGGCAGGGTTGTAGTATTGGTAGAAAGAGTACTCGTTGGTTGCCGGTGTTTCCGTCGGCAGGAACGCTTGCTGGACTTGACGAGCCAGTTCCAGATCCTGTTCGACCAGACGCTGTTGGACCATCTGTTCGTGGAGTTGAGCGTTTTCGATGGCAATGCCAGCTTGATTGGCAACAGCTGCCAGGACTTCTAAGTCCTTTTGTTCGAATCGACCTTTATGCTGAATAGTATCGATTTGAATCGCGCCCAACGCTTCGCCTTCGGTATTCAAAAGTGGTGCGACGATCATCGATCGAATACGGAAGTCGGTAACGCTTTGACTCATCTGAAAGCGTTCATCGCTGCCGGCATCGAGCGAAATGATTGCCTCTTTCTCTTCCATGACTTGCTTCAGAATAGTCCTGGACACGCGAACCATTTCTTCTTGATCGGGGCGTCGCGTTTTTACCCAGCGCGGCTGCAAGTTCCCTTGCGCATCTTTCAAGATGATGAATCCGCGGTCGGCTTGGATAAAAATTCGGAATAGGCTATCCAGCACTTTCGGCAAAACAGCATCGATGGAAACCGCTTTTCCGAGGGCTTGCATGATCTCGATCATCGCCGTCAGCTTGACTTCCGGAGTGGCCCCGACGTGCGAGCCGTGAACGCCGCTGCGCACCTCGATCTTGGCCGTCACAGAATGGCTTGGTACTTCGCCGGCATCATCAAAAATGAGGACACCCATACTCGATCCGTCGCGATTCAATTCGGAAAAGTTGGATGGCTCGAGATCGGAGTGGTATGCTAGCTCGAGGTCGCAGATCCGAATGACGTCCGCATCTTGAAGCGAGGTCGGTTCGTTGATCAACCTTCCGTTGATAAACGTTCCGTTTCGGCTTTTGAGGTCTTCCAGAAGAAAACGGTTTCCGTCTCGGACAATCTTGGCATGCTGCCGCGAGACAGCACCGCTATCCAAGACGACATGACACTCTGGATGCCGTCCCAAAATAGTTTCGAATCGATCGAGCTCGTACCGCTTGCCCAGGGCGGAACCAGTAAGGGCATCCAAATACGCCATAAACGCTGACTTGTTACCGCATTCCTTAGGTGGAAAATTGACGAGTATCCCATGGTAACGGATCGTTGCGAAAAACTCACCCGGCCTTCGGAAAGAAAAAGGGATGGCCAATCGCCGTAAACAGTTTTCGTAGTGGAACTTGCCAGAGTTCCCACATCGGTCGGCCCGCAGGGCAGCGCTGGGAAGCATTTTATGTAGCCGCATTCGTCAGAATGTGGACAAGCACCCTCGGTCACGAATTGAATGACGAGAATGCCGACAAACACCCGCGAAGAGCCTCGAAAATAAAGATTTGGAGTATTAGTTTTCGAAAGAGCCGTTCCCACATGTACCCAAATGGTAAATGTCGACTAAAATGCCTCTAGTTAAATGGAGCAAGGGAGTCCGTAAGGCTTATTTAGTGCTTGCCCGGGAGCTGACCAATGAGCAATAGCTCGACGTTGGACTGTAGTGTGTTGGTATTGAACCGCTTTTATATGGCGGTTCGCGTAGTGGATGTTCGTCGCGCCATGACCCTTCTTTATCGCGGTTGTGCGGAAGTGATCACGATCGAAGAAGACTCGTACACGAACTACGATTTCGATAGTTGGTGCGAGATGTCCCAGCTGCATGCGATGGAAAAGCAGGTGGGAGAAGAATTTCTACGAACGCCACATCAAGAAGTTCAAGTCCCTCGCATCGTTCGCTTGGTACTGTACGACAAAGTCCCAAGGTCGACGGTCCGCTTCAATCGAAAGAATCTTTTCGCGCGCGACGGTTACCGTTGCCAATACTGCGGACAAACGCGTCCGATGAGCCAACTGAGTTTGGATCACGTTGTCCCTCGGTCACAAGGTGGAAAGACGACTTGGGAGAACGTCGTTTGTAGTTGTACGAATTGCAATTCGAAGAAAGGTGGACGAACACCGACGGAAGCCAATATGCGATTGCTCACTCACCCGATCCGGCCACATGCAAACCCTGGAATGGTTGCGACGCTGGAGGATCCACGCTACCAGTCGTGGAAGACTTTTTTGCCCGCGATCACGACGCGATGAGGTGAGCGTCTTTAGGTCAGAGTCTCTCGTTATAGAATAGAAGGCCCATTGCATGTCCGCTGAGTTGAAATTGAAAGAATTAGGCATCACGCTTCCACCGGCTCCGAAGCCTGTCGGACTTTACAAGCCGATGCTGATCGTCGGCAACTTGGCCTATTTGTCCGGCCACGGGCCCTTAAACAGCGATGGTACGCTGCATTTAGGACGTGTTGGTGATGACATCACCGTGGATCAGGGGAAAGCGGCGGCTAGGCAGACCGGGCTGGCAATGCTGGCAACCCTTCGAGCAAACCTAGGTTCGCTCGATCGAGTCGTGAGGGTAGTCAAACTGCTCGGTTTGGTGCGATGCACTGAAATATTCGACCAGCAACCGTCCGTCATCAACGGATGCAGCCAACTGTTCGTCGATTTATGGGGGAGCGATCTTGGTATTGGCGTTCGTAGCGCCCTTGGAACCAATGCTCTTCCGTCGGGAATGGCCGTAGAAGTCGAAGCGATCTTCGAAATTCAGCCCTAATTAATTATAGACGGTCAGACATCTTTTTTTGCGATCTTAAAAAAACTGTTGACGCGAGCGAATGGGAATTCGATAATCCGGCAGGTGCTCGGCATCGATGTGCCAGCCGATTTTTTAGATACCCGTTGCGGGTGATGTTTGTGAAGGGTTGAGTTAGGTGACGAATATCTATGTTGGGAATTTGTCGTACCAAGCATCGGAAGATGATTTGCGGCAAGCGTTTGGTGAGTTCGGTAACGTTAGCAAGGTGAGTATCGTTATCGATCGTGAAACGGGTCGCTCGAGAGGCTTCGCGTTTGTGGAAATGCCTAGTGCCGAAGAGGCCAAGGCGGCGATGGATAATTTGAATCAACGCGAGATTGCAGGACGACGCATTTCGTGTAACGAAGCGAAACCACGCGAGGACCGACCAGGCGGAGGTTATCGCGGCGGTGGCGGTGGCGGTGGCGGTGGCGGGGGCTATCGTGGTGGAGGCGGTGGAGGTGGACGCGATGGTGGAGGCGGTGGAGGCGGGCGCGATTCACGTGGCGGAGGGGATCGAGAATC
>JANPLJ010001065.1:0-1981 GCA_031426475.1 Pirellulaceae bacterium
CGTTTAAGCTCGCGGAACTGCCCCGCCTTCCACGATTCTTCAACGGAATCAAACGTTGTGTTGAAAACGAAGCAATGGGCATGCAAATGCGGGTCGGGTTCGCCGTTGACTGGCCGTGCCGTCGTATGCACGAACGTTGCCCAGGCAAGATTGCCTGTGACACGTTCTTCTTGCATATCATGCTTCCGTACACGCGTTGCCGCATCGGCTTCGATTTCTTGCATCGTCTCCTCGACGCTTGCGCGAAACGCGGATAGGACCCGATCATCATGATTCAGCGTATAGGCGAGCGATACGCCTTTGGGAACATGGAAGTTAAAATCATAGCCAACCGTCCGTTCGGCGTTCGTGCGGAGCGTCAATCGCTCGCCCGATCGCGGGTCGAGATTGTCGCAAAGTCGGTCGAAGCTTTGCTTATCGACTTCTCCCGATAATCCTAGTAATTGGCTGGCTTTGCCACCCCAACGGCCAACAAGCTCCTGTCCCTCGCTCAGATAGTCTGATTGGGAATAGTAGCTCTTTGCACCTGCGGAAGATTTTGTTTGAATGACGCGAAGCATGATGACGGCCATACCACAACGCAAAATCGGAAACGTCAATAACTATAGTGTGGCGAACACGCAACATGCACGATAAAAAATTTTAAGAGTTGGTAAACTGTTGGGGTTGGGCCAATTGAAACCGACTCTATTCCAGCGTCGAATTTAATTTCTTAACGGAGACGCTATTGCGATCGAGTGCGGGCGGCAATTAAAATAGTGCCTTCAAAGCAGTGTCCCACGGAGTAGCAATATCGCAACACTAAAGTAGATGACTAGTCCCGTGACATCAACGAGCGTTGCGACGAGAGGAGCTGAAGACGTAGCGGGATCGAGTCCGGCTCGTTTCAATAGAAACGGAAGCATGGCACCGGCTATCGTGCCCCATAGAACGATTCCCACTAATGAGAATGCGACGGTTAGACCAACTAAGAACCAATGCGGGCCATAAATATCGGTGAACAACGTCCAAATGCCGATGCGGACAAATCCGATGAAGCCGAGGGTGCTGCCTAGTGCCAATCCTGAAATGATCTCCCGACGGAACACGCGAAACCAATCTCTCAATCGAACTTCACCAAGGGCCAGCGCACGCACGATGAGTGTAGCGGCTTGCGATCCGGAGTTTCCGCCGCTCGAAATGATAAGCGGTACAAACAATGCTAGGACAACCGCCTTCTCAATCTCGTCCTCAAAAAACCCCATCGCGGTCGCCGTTAGCATCTCGCCAAGGAAGAGTACCACAAGCCAGAGAGCCCGCTTACGAATCATTGTCAGCAATGGAGTGGAAGCGTAGGGCTCGGTCAACGCCTCAAGACCACCAAGCTTCTGCATGTCGGCTGTCGCCGACTCCTCCGCAATATCAATCACATCGTCGATCGTAACGACGCCCAATAGCATCCCGTCGTCATCGACGACTGGTAACGCCGATCGATCATATTGCCTAAAAACATCAACCGCCGCTCTCTTCAAATCATTTGCTTTTAACGCTACAAAATTTTGGTCAGCGATTTCAAATAGCTGCTGCCATGGCTTAGCAAGGAGGATTTGGCGTATACGCAGGTCGTCGATTAGCTTGTGATCTTGGTCGACAACGTAAACGACGTTCAACGTCTCGCTGTCCTGTCCATGTTGACGGATATGGTCCAATACTTGCTGAACTGTCCACTGCGGTCGAACGGCTACAAAGTGTGGCGTCATCAATCGACCAACGCTGTTTTCGGCGTACCGCAACAGTGACTCGGCAATATTCCTCTGCTCGTCAGACAAGAGATTGAGAAGTCGTTCCCGCTCCTCATCGGGAAACTCTTCAAGAATGGCCGTTCGATCATCATCGGCAATGTCGTTTAGCAAAGATCGAACGGATTCCGGTGGCAACGCCCTAAGAAGTTGTTTTTGTGAATGTCGGTCGAGATACTCGAACACGCGCGCCCGCTGTGGCC
>JANPLJ010001066.1:0-4846 GCA_031426475.1 Pirellulaceae bacterium
GCCGCGCTGCTCGCCGATCTATCCGAACGCGGCTTACTCGATCAAACGTTGATCGTGGTTTTAAGTGAGTTTGGTCGTACACCGAATATCAACTTGTATTACGGCCGCGATCACTGGTCTAAGGGTTGGACCGTTGTAATGGGAGGCGCGAAGGTCGTACGCGGTGCGGCTTTCGGAGCTACGAACGCTGAAGGAACCGAAGTCGTCGATGGCCAAGTGGACCATGGTGCTCTGTTTCATACTTATCTGCGCGCCGTTGGAGTCGATTCGAGCAATACCGTACTTGTTGACGGACGTGAGCTACCATTGGCGGACCCGGCGGCGGCACCGATCGAAAAAGTATTGACCTGACGAATGGATATCAAACAAGCTTACATCGCGCAAGACTGGGCCTATGACCGACCGCTGCTTGCATGTCGTTTTTCACCGAACGGCCAAACCATTGCAACGAGTTCCGAAGATTCGATGCTTCAACGTTGGAATACTTCGAACGGCGAAAAAGTAATATTGAAGGGACACGAGAGTTGGGTTCACGCGCTTCGCTTCAGTGTCGATGGCAGTCAACTGATTTCTGGAGGCTGCGAGGGGCGGCTGATTTGGTGGCCGATTCAAGATGCGGATCCTAAACCTTTGCGATCAGTAGAAGCCCATCAAGGTTGGATTCGCGCAATCGATCTTAGCCCTGACGGAACTAAATTAGTTTCAGTCGGGAATGATTTGATGATACGAATTTGGAGTATGGCAACGGGCGAATAAGTTTGCGAATGGAGCGGACACGAGAAACATATTTACAGCGTTCTTTTCCATCCTGATGGCCAACATGTTCTGGCCGGCGATCTCGGTGGCAAGATTCATTTATGGAACGTTTCGGATCAAAAGATTGTGCGTTCATTTGACGCGAAACCGCTTCACACCTATGAAGGAGGTCAACGTGTTGACTTTGGCGGAGTTCGCGGGCTGGCATTGAATGCTGACGGTTCGCAATTAATCGCCGGCGGATTGCACAAGGCGACCAATCCTTTGGGAGCGGTTCATGAGCCGCTAGTACTTCGATTTGCATTTGGCGATGGCAAACTGCTTAAGAGTCATGTGTGCGATGGAATTCCGGGTGGTGTGATTTGGAGCTTGCGCAGTTTACCGGACGGCACGACGATGGCAGCCTCGGGAGGAAGTTCCGGCGGCTTTCTGTTTTTCTTCAATGCAGAACAAGAAAAGGATATCCATCGCTTTCAGTTGCCATCGCTCGCCCGCGACATGGATTGGCATCCCGGAACCGAACGGGTCGCAACGGTTCATCACGATCATCATCTGCGCATCACCAATCTATTTCCGAAGCCCGCGACTTAGCATTTTCGTCCAAGGACTGTGAAACCAATCGATCCCTGTTTGGTCGCAGTTCGTTTTACGCGGCTAAGCGACAAGATGGCAAATTCTGGAGTGTCCGTTACATGAAGGACCAGCTACGACTGTTGACCGTACCACCCTATTTTGCAAGAACGCCCAATGAATTGCTTTTGCCACGCGAGATTGTCGAACACGATTCGAGATAAACTCATTTCGGAAGAGGAATTTTTCTGGTCCTATCGGTTTCTGTGCTTGGAGTTGTCTCGCTGCCATGGGAAAGAACGTTATTGGAAAAGGTGTTGTCTTGGCCACCCTCGACTCGAATCGAAGGCGATTGCGGGTGATTGGCGCGATCATCTCGGACAAGGCATCCCGTGACGAGGCATTGACTCGCTTCTCGAAGCAAGAGTCCCGGACCATCACAATCGAGAATGGTGCAGGCACTTACGTTGAAACGTTTACACCGATCGAATTCGACGGCGGCTGCGCTGCTGTGAACATTGGAAAGGTGCAATCCGTTGATCGTGCAGTCCTCGCAGTTGCGAAAGACAATTTTGTTTTTTGATTCAGTAGCATTCCCATAGTCGTAGCTCGGATTGCGATCTAGATTATTTGGGCCGACCACGATGTGGGAGCAATCTTCGACGAGCAAATTGTGATCATAGCCCATCCAAAACGTGTTGCCTTGAACCGTTACTCCACGGCATTCCTTCAGATGCACATTGGTACCGACATCGCTGAATACGTTACCCGAAATGGCTACATTCCCCCACCGAACGATTGGCTGGTCCGTCTTCGAGAGCCCACGACCGATCATTCTAATATTTGCTGACGCCGTCGATTTGCTATTGTGTTGGATTGTGCAGCCACTGATGGCGACTTCAGCTGTCCCAGAAAGGCTCGCCGAGCAATCGATAAGAATGTTGGCGGTCGAAGGTGTTTCTGAGCTCATATTGGATTCGATATCACATCCGTTGATATGTAGGTTCCGGACGTTGCCACGACGACTTACGATACCGCCTTGTTTGTTGTAGCTGATATGACAACTATTCACGTTGATTTGATGCAAATCGACGTTGTCCAGGAAGATTCCAATACCGCGATTCTCGTAGATATGACAGTTGGCGATCACAACGTTTCGATTTCGATTCGTCAAATGGATGCCGTGCAAAACGTGTCGCACCAGCAACCTAGTCAAAGTCAGCTGCATTGTGCCGTCCGCCTCAATTCCCGATGATTCCGGATGCACTCCAACGATCTCAAGTCCATCTATCATGGGAGCACGCTGGCGTTCCCAAATTCTCTCTTCGAAGGATTGAGGAGCGGCGGTCCCTTTATGCGTTCCAAAGAAGCGAATTGCCGGTCCAGGTGCATCCATAATGATCGTCGCAACTCCGTTTCCAGAAAGGCTAACAAAGCCACTCTTGTCGAGGTCCACGACCAGCGTTCGCGTCAGCCGATACTTGCCAGGGGGAAATTGCAGCGAGGAGACACCGCTATCGATCGCATTTTGAAGGGCCGTAGTATCGTCCGTTGTTCCGTCACCAACCACGCTCTTAAAAGCATTGTCGCCGCTACGAATTACAGAAGATTGCGAATAGGCCAACTCCTTCTCTGTACTTAAAAACAGGGTAACCCACAGAATGGGTAGACTCCATTTCACGAACGCCATAGAAATCCAAAGGATCCCACCAAATTTGTTGTGCATGATAGACGTCTGCCTGATACGGAAATGTTAAGGATGACTTTTTAGAACCGGACGTCGTATGATAACAATATTCAGACAGGACGCTTTAGCTCATTCGCTCCAGGACGTAGAGCACCTGGACGAAAAGCTCGAAATTTTTGGGATTTTCAATTCGTAGCCGATGTCGTCAGACTTCGGAGGAAGCGCAATTGACATCGCCTTTCGAGCTGCGTCCGCATTCTGACGAATTCGGGTGCCCAACCTAAAATCGACGTTGGATGAATCACTAGCTTGCATAAGCAACTGCATGTACAATCGTGGGAAGGACGTGCAATCGCAAGCAAGTCCACTCCCCCTCCAGCCGGCATTTCCTTCCCCTTCATGCCATGAACCTTTTCACCGTCTCTTCGAGCGTTCGATGTGGTCTCGCGGTTCTCGCAAGCGTTTTTGCGCACAGTTGCTCCATGACAAACTTGTTGGCTGCGGAGTTGGATCCAAAGGTAAACACGTATTTCAAAGCGTATTGCCTCGAGTGTCATCAGGATAATTCCGAGAAGAGCGACTTTCGGATCGAAAAGTTGTCATCCAAGGTTGGAATCGAGGACACACCGCAGTGGCTTGAAGTCATGGAAAGGATTAACTCCGGCGAGATGCCACCCAAGGATCATAACAAGCAACCGACAGCAGACACGAACTCGGCGATCGTTGAATGGATCGCAAAACGCATGGAGGAAGGTGAGGCTGCGCGCTTGGCCGCTCGCGGTCGTGTTTCGTACAACCGATTGTCGCGAGAAGAATACGTCAACACAGTGCGAGATCTGATCGGAGTTCATTACGACGCGGCTGATCCCGGCGCGTTTCTCGAAGACGAAGAATGGCGGGGCTTTGAACGGCTCGGTTCGGTGATGACCCTTTCGCCATCGAATATCGAAAAGTATCTGGCGGCAGCCGAGACAATTTTGAACGAAGCGTATCCGTCATTGCCGCCTCCGCTGAAAAAGGGACAGAAGTCGCCCGAACCGTTTGGCGGCACCAAACCCGTGCTGTACGAGGAGCAGATCAGCCAACGGCACCGTGAACGGTTGAGCGAGCTGGGCCTGCTGGACAAAGTTCGCTACGAGCTGTGGCCGGGAGACATTTTTCGTTACTCGGCGCTGAAGGAACCACTTCCCGAAGCCGGCATCTATGAAATCAGCTATACGCTCAGTGGTCTTCGTCCGCCGAATGGCCGCGCACCGCGAATCAAGGTCTATGAAGAAAAGCTGGACCGCGTACTGTTTGAGCAAGATATCGTCGCACCTGAAGAAGAGCCGATTACGGTAACGTTCCTGGCACATCTACCGAAAGGTCGGCCAAATATTCAGGTTTATAACGACGTACCGGGGCCATCGAACTTGCCTCGTTCCGGACGGCATGGCAACGTTCCGTTTGTCAGCACGAAGATCGGGCGCATTCCGTGGCAGTTGAAACTGACCGATGAAGAAGGGCAGCCGCGATATCCGTTCCTCATTCTCGACTCGATCACCTGGCGCGGCCCCATCGTAAGCGATGAAGAACGACAACGCCGCGACCACTATTTTCGTCGCGGTGAAGAAAATCTCGATGAAGTCTACGCGGGATTAGAACGCTTTGCGACTCAAGCCTTTCGTCGTCCGATCCGCTCGAATGAACTCGATGGATTCATGGCGATTGTCAAGATGGAACAAGAAGCAGGTGAAGGGCTCGAAAGTGCAGCCAAAGCGGGGATGCTTTCGATCCTTTGCTCGAAAAGCTTCCTCTTTCTTGCGGAGGGAGATGAAGACGAAGATCGTTACA
>JANPLJ010001067.1:0-4490 GCA_031426475.1 Pirellulaceae bacterium
TCTAGCACCTCAAGCTAGCGCGTCTGCCAATTTCGCCACAGCCGCAGCACTTTTTGGAGTGTAACTGATACCTAGTGTACGGCTTCGCAACCGCACGTCAATAGAAATATGAGCACTGTAGGCTCGTCGTTTACGCTTCCGGCTCTTGTCTTTGGAACACGGGAAACGCTTAGACTTTGATATTCCATGCAGCAATTAACTGCTCGGCGCCGGGGGTCAGTCGTCGAAGTTTGTGAACGATTACCCCTTTTTCAGTTTTCGAAGCTTTCTTGCTCTTTGCTGCCAATTGAACAAGTTTTTTCGTTCGAGTGCGACGTCGTCGAAGCTCGCGTTGACGTTCCGTTCCAGCCATATTCTATTCAATCTCCGACAAAATCGTGAAGCGTGTGGGACTTCCAAAAGTCTTCGCGCCTCGGTTAACCAGCAGCGCGAATTACGTGAAACATTAGCCTTTACGGAGCAATCCGTCAACGTGGCGTTCAATCCCCGGTATCGGGCGGTGGCTCGTAGTTAAACTCTTTCCATTTTACCGCTTGCTCCATCGGTTCGATTCGCAGCACAAGCTCGCCGTTTTGGAAAAGCCTGACGCTGCCGCTGCTTTGGCTGACAACGACCGCGATCGCTTTTGTCTTCTTCGAGATAGCTGCTCCAGCCCAATGACGCGAACCGAGCCCCTTCGAAAGGCTTAGATTTTCGTGCAAAACTTCGATGATTTGCCGGGATTTCTCGACAATAGCGTCCGACGACACGATAAACGCGCCATCCATTTGGGCAATTTCTTTGATGTCTTCGCGAACGCGGGGATCGTGAAGATCTCGCCCTTTTCGTTGGTATCCTCGCATCGGATCAAAGCCGGAGTCTTTGCAATGTTGGAGAACGCGTCGCGTATCGCCGACGATGAACATCGTGCCGACTTTCTTACCTTCGCGTCCCTCGCGACCGATTTGAATTGCTAAATCGATAACGGTTTTGAGATTATTGAGCGGAACGCTGCTTTCCAGTCGCTGCAAGTCACGGCTCGTAAGCCTTCGAAGTCGCTCGTCGAGTCGAATTAGCGAAATAGAATCGAGCCGATGCAGTTCGAAACCGCTGTAAATAGCGATAACATCGCACTGGTTTTCCAGAATTTCGTCGGCAACTGCCTCCAGCAGGGCGTGCTGCAGTCGTTCTAGGAGCGGTGAATCCTCTTTGTTCAGTACTAAAGGAATGAGACCTGCGTCGCTTGCACCATCCAGGTCAAGGACATGATCCGCCGCGACGATGACCTTGCGAATTTCGTGCGGGATGATCTCTCGCAATCGTCCCCAGTCGGTACTTCCGTCCAATAGAAGCAGCATCGCATCGGCTTCAGATTCGATGGCCAGCTTTGACGCCGATTCGAGAACCAAAATCAACTGTCTTGAAAGCTTCTGTACAGTCATCGATGCCTGTATTCAAATTCGCGTTGGCGCTATGGCTTCTAAAACATCTTAGAGTATCGAGCTTTCACGGATCCATCAACTAGCGAACCGTTCGAAGACTCTGAATCTGTTCGGCCATCTGGCTGTGACGTTGGCCGGGTGCAATGCCCGACGTACGTTGATGATAGAGCGCGATTGCTCGAGTAGCATGACCTCGAGGGCCGATCGGCCATTTGTTTTGGCGCTGATCCCAGATCTGAGAAAGCAAAAAGTCGATGCTTTTAGCAAAACGCGCTGACCCAAGCTCGTCATCGGAGACTGTAAATGCGAGCCATTCCAGAATGTGACCAGTCGTCTGAACTTTGCGTTCCATGTTGGAGTCGTTGCCTCGCGATTCAAACCAGTTTGTGCTAAAGCTACCGTCGGGATTCTGTAATTTCCAAGCGTAATCGACGAAATCTTTGACATAGCGATCCGCTCTTGCAAAATGACCGTCAATCGGACGCCCTTCAGCCTTGCGTTGTTTCACAGCAAAGGTAAGCCCCATCAAACGATGGGTACCACCGCAGGCAGCTCCGTTAATGGGTTGCGCCAACTCTTCCTGGACCAGTTTTCCGATGTTCCATCGGTTGCGTTTGTCGGTAAGCCATATTTGCTCGGTGTCGATATAGTATGACAAGCCAATCAACTTGAACGTCAATTCATCTTTCTCCCGACAAGTCGCCATCTCATACCGAATCAAATCGGTCACCGAATACTTGTTTTGCCCGACCACGATTGGATAGCTTGCCGAGACTTGCGACTGAGCCAGCATCGCTAGGAATTGGCCTTCGTGACCTTGGACTCCGCCTCCGACGTTGGGTCGGAAATATCGCCCAGCGGGTGTGAAGAGTTTCTGCGTTCGACACGTTCCGTTGTAGCACATCCACTGAATCGAATTCACTCGTCGATTTCCGACGATGATCTCTCCCTCAACCCCAAACGGCAACATCGCATGCATCACCGCCCAAGGACTTCGCTCGACGACCGATTCGGGGTTCGCCAAATAATAGGACAAACAGCTTTCGACGCGTTTCGTCCGAAGCGGTTGTTTCGGATCCAGCACTTGACTGCTTTGGCCCGATATCTTTCCGTTCGATGGCTTTCCAACAAAAGTCTTCGTCGATGCCTCCGGACGTTTCGCGACAATTGCGCTTTCGTCTTCTTCGCGCGCCTGCTTGGCATCCATTTCGCGAGGCAAATTCGCGAGGCGTGGTGATTCTTGTTCATCGGCCCCGATCGGCTTCACCACAACCATCTTTGGCTTAGGACGCACCCCAGGTGGTTCGGTAGGCCCATTCGTTTGGGTTGTATTGCTGGTTGCCTTGCTATTGATACTGCTTTCAGGCACCTTCGAAGAAGCTTCTTCGTCGCCCAGGGTGAGCGGAGGTGCATCGGGAGCGGATTTCGTCGAATTCGCTTTCGTTTTGTCCGAAGTAGTTTTGTCGGCGTCGGAAAGCTTCGGGATGTTTTGATCTTCATCCTCGGGTAATTTCAGTGGGACGATGGTTTCGTCATCGCTGTTCGGTTTCGGCGACGGAGGCTGTGGCTTCCCGGTTATCGCCCCTTCCGTTTTTTCCGGCTTCTCCGCCTTACTCCTCAGCGGATTGGCAGGACGCGACGCCGGGTTTGGCTTTTCAGCATTCTTCGGTTGCGTTGTTTCGCCAGAACCGATGATGATCGGCTCGTCCACGCCAACTAGCTGGACGCGTTCCAGCGAATCGATTACTGAGACTTCGACGGCATCTCTATTGGCAGGCGGAGCATCTTCTAAAGCAGGAATCACTCCCAGTGACCGAAGCAAATCCGTTAAATCGAGCGGCGCTTGCATTGGAAGGATGATGGGAGATTCATCGTCGAGTTCCCTCGCGGCGGAATCCGCTGGTACGTTAGCGGGTTTGGTATCACGGTCTTCGGCACGCAAACTCACGAAGCATAAAGCCGCAGCTAAACTCGCGGAGATCGCAACGAAAACGCGATGTAAGTCGAATTGCATATTAGAATGGGATCTAGGTGCGAGTGTAATACGATTGGCAAACTACTTCAGAAGCAGTGTCGATTGAATTCGGTCGGCAAGTGTCGTCTCTGGTTCTTCGACAGGCTCACCATCCAGGAATTTTCGCCAGCTGGGTACATCGCCCCCAAACTCCCGCCCAGTCATCGTCTTCAGTGCAATGGTTGCATCATGTTGTAGGACCGGAGATTTTTCATCAAGCGATTTTCGAAGGATCGCTTTTGCTTCATCGGTTTGGTACGTACCCAAAGCGCGAATCGCTGCGGAACGCACGCTCATGTTTTTGTCGGATTGCGCGATCGAGGCCAAAGTCTGACTCGCAGTCGTTGTTTTCCGTCCCGCCATCGCTTTGCATGCAGCTAACCGGACCTTGTCGCTTTTGTCTGAGCATGCTCGAATGAGTGGAGCTTCTGCGTCCGGATGGAGCGTAGCGCCCAACGCCATGACGGCATCGAATTTCAATTCAGGACTCGTCTCGTAATCAGCAACTTTGGCAAGCTCGGTTATCCATCGACCTTGATCATCCTCTGGCATCGTAGAAATCTGGCTTCGAACAAGCCGAATTTCTTCTTGCCGTTTGCTGAATACGATCCCTTTTTCTGCATCTTCCTTCCATTGAGATCGAAAATACGGATTGGCGCTCTTCAAGGCAAACAAAGGTCCGTCGACACAGCCGACGAATGTCGAAAAGATCAACGACGCGAAAGAGCACAGGAGAACCGCCATCGAGACGGCAAATAGCCTCCCGCGAGGATCCGCTTTTGGATTCCGTTTCCGTGGACGTTGCGACACTGTGGCTTACCTAACGAGTGAAACGTGATCGAACGCTCAATTTGACAATGCTTGCAAAACAGTCTTCGATGAGACATATTTCTGGCGAACCTAAACTTCGCCCGACGGTAGCAAACCTCTGGCTACAAAACCAGATCGATTGTTCCATGGCTTTCGCGACTAGAATGGACCAAAGCGCGAGCAAACCTGCTCACCTTCGGCCTCGGAGGCCGTCTCGCTTTCGAGACCACGGTAGGCCGGAACAA
>JANPLJ010001068.1:0-2420 GCA_031426475.1 Pirellulaceae bacterium
CGACAGCGAATTTAAGGAGACAGCGAATGCAAGGGAGCCAGATGTTGGGCGACGAGTTTGATATTCGTATTCTCGGCGAAGACGACCTTGATGAGGTCGACGAGTTCGTGCAACAAGCCGGCTGGAACCAGCTTCGGGCCGATTGGCTTCGTGTTTTGCAGATCGAACCGAACGGCTGCTTCGCCGCCTTCTCCAAGGGGCGATTGATTGGGACGGTGACAACGACCCGCTACGGAAAGGCTCTTGGATGGATCGGCATGATGTTGGTCCATCCCGATTTCCGAAGGCGTGGCATCGCGACGGCTCTAATGCGGCGAGCCATATCGTATCTCAACGACAACGCGGTCGAGTGCGTCAAGCTGGACGCGACGCCGGAAGGTCTGCTGGTCTATGAACAGCTTGGTTTTGTGTCGGAGTGGAAATTTCACCGATGGGAACGTTGTTCTGATCTTCCACCGCAATTTGTTAGTTGCAATCATGTCGAAGCGCGAGACGAACGCCTCGACCAGCTGGACCGAATGGCATTCGGGGCGGATCGATCTGAACTACTGAAACGACTCGCCGAAACTTCGTTCATGATTAGCACCGAAGATGGCATGGGCATGATGCGATCTGGATGCCGAGCGACCTATCTCGGTCCGGTAACCGCAGCTACGTCCGAGGTGGCGGAACGGATTATACGTTCGCTCGTTAGCTCGATCTCCGGTCGACTCTTCTGGGATATCCCGGGCGGCAACGTGGCAGCTCAAAATCTTGCCGAACAACTCGGCTTCCGCCCTGTTCGTGACCTGACCCGCATGATGAGGGGCAAAATGGCTCAGGAGCCCAATATCCTGTTGCAGTTTGCCATCGCCGCTCCTGAAACGGGCTGAAGTTGATCGCGTTTGATACTTTCGCTTAGCAATCATGTACAATAGCGGCACAGCGATTGCCCCAAATATAACCGATGGGAATCTTTTCAACCTCGCAAGGAGTGACAACCGGCGAATGATGATCTGGGATTTGCACTGTCATCTGTCCGGTGTTGAGGGTGACACTCCTGAAGAACGACTAGCGCAACTCATTGCGATCGCCGACCGAATGGGGATCGAACGACTGTGCGTCTACATGGGGATGAAATGGTCTCGCGAACCAGGGCCAGAGACGCTGCGCAAAGAGAATGACGAAGTGCTACGGGCTATCGCCAAGTTTCCAGAGCGGGCTTTCGGCTTTGTTTATCTGAATCCGCAATACGTCGACTCGTCGCTCGCGGAACTTGAACGTTGC
The DNA here is from genome assembly GCA_031426475.1 of Pirellulaceae bacterium. Taxonomy (GTDB): domain Bacteria; phylum Planctomycetota; class Planctomycetia; order Pirellulales; family Pirellulaceae; genus JAIYDQ01. The sequence continues at coordinate 1,267 of JANPLJ010001068.1, forward strand.
GTAGCCAACGGGCCGATGGTAGGTGTCAAGCTCTGGGTTGCCAAGCGAGCCAATGCGCCTGAGCTCGACCCCATTATCCAACGCGCTGCGGAGTTGAAGGCAGTGATCTTCCAACATACTTGGTTCAAAGTCGGTGGGAACTATCCTGGAGAATCGACCCCAGAAGACTTTGTTCAACTTGCCGAGCGTCATCCAACGGTCCCAATCATTTGCGGGCACACCGGCGGCGATTGGGAACTGGGGATTCGTTCGATAAGGCACTTGAAGAATGTCTATGCCGACCTTGCTGGATCGGATCCTGTGGCTGGATTTACGGAGATGGCAGTGCGAGAATTGGGTGCTGAGCGAGTCATCTATGGCAGCGATTCAGGAGGCCGCAGCTTCGCTTCGCAATTGGGAAAAGTTCATGGAGCGAATCTTCCGGACGCCGCCAAGCGACTCATTTTCGGCGAGAACCTCAAGCGACTGATGCTTCCAATCCTGAACGCGAAAGGGATCAAGGTATGACGAAGTCCGATATTTTCAACGCGGACCCGAACCGCCGATGTTTTCTCCAGACGGCTACTGCTGCGGCCATTGCGACAACGGTTCAACCAACGTCGAGCCAAAGTGCGGAGACCGAATTGACGACGATTGTCGACACCAATGTCGCGCTCGGACAGTGGCCATTCCGTCGAGTGCCATTGGCGAACACGTCGGCACTTGTTGACAAACTGCGCGAGCAAGGTGTCACTCAAGCGTGGGCTGGCAGTCTTGATGCGTTGTTGCACAAGGATATTTCCAGTGTCAACGAACGGCTCGCCGAGGAATGCAAACAAGCCGGGGAAGGTTTGCTCGTTCCCATCGGCGCGATCAACCCGATGCTTCCTGGTTGGGAAAAGGATTTGCGAAGCTGCGCCGACGAGAATCAGATGCCAGGCATCCGCTTGCACCCGAACTACCACGGCTACAAGCTTGATGATCCCGTTTTCGAGCGTGTATTGCAGATCGCCGACGAGCTGCATCTTCTGGTGCAAATCGCCGTAGTAATGGAAGACGAGCGAACGATTCATCCGCTGTTCAAAGTCCCCGCGACGGATACAACGTCTTTGACCGAAGTGCTCAAGAAGTTTCCGAACGTCCGTCTACAGTTACTCAATGCTTTCCGCACGGTA
>JANPLJ010001069.1:0-2892 GCA_031426475.1 Pirellulaceae bacterium
CTCCATTGCGGGCTTCGAGATCATGTCGTAACGATGACGACCGCCGACCTCTTGAACCAGAGTACGTCCGCTGTGGTCCAAGTCAAAAATGAGCCTATCTCCGATCCGCTCAAAATGGTTTTCGATCAAAAACCGCCACGATTCGTCTCGATTCAATTTGCAAAGCCTTCGATAATACAAGGAGCCATCGCGAAGCTTGACTTTATCATCGAGGATCGCGCAGGGTGTGACATCGAGGCTATTCACGTCAAAGCGGGACAAGGCAAAAACGCCAAAGAAGTCGAAGCCACGCCTCGCGAGGTCTCAAGTGGCTCCGATTCAGCACGCTATGTCGTGGAACTCAAGACAGATGATCTGAAGGCCGGCAAGCATGAATTTGTCGTAACCGCTTTGGATCGTGTCGGTAACACGATTGCCACATCTCCCGTTACCACGCTAGCAATTGAATTGCCACCCAAGCCACCTGCAGAACCGTCGCCAAGCTCACCGGGTTCCACTCCCGGTCCGGATGCGCCCGCTGCAATTACCGGAACGCTGAAGGGGACGGTAAAGCTCTATGGCAAGGAAACGCTTTCGACTGGTGTCGTTGTCAAACTGGAAACCGAAGGCGAAGTCATCTCGCTCGACAAAGACAACGGAACTTTCGTATTCGGAAAGGTCCCACTTGGTAAATATAAGATCGTTGCTCAAGCCGAATACCAAGGAATTCCGCACAAAGGAGAAGCGAGCGGCACACTGAAAACCAAGGCGGATTTCGATAAGGAAATCAAAATCGATCTGAACAAATAGAGGCTTCTGACGTTCGACGATTCCGAGATTCGTATGTTGAGAGTTGCGAAGAAAGCCCAATTGAACCACAATGCCTGGAAGTTCTCGTCGAATTTCTTGGCCTCGATTTTTACTCCCGATGCGAGCTCCTTGACCTATTTTTGAAGGCGTTGGCAATGACGCTAGTGTTGATTCTTGACTCGATTCTCATTGCTCAAATGTAATGGCCTTTGAACTCGTCATACTCTCGGGACCTTGTCGATGCGGCGATTCGATACTGCTGACACCTCGACAAGTGTTGGTGATCGGTCGCGAATTGGAAGCCGATGTTCGCTTCCGAAGCGATCTCGAAATGTCGTCGGCTCATTTCTCCATTGAGTCGGCGGAAGATCATTGCAAGATCTCAGACCTCGGTAGCACGAACGGAACGTTTCTTAACAAACGGCGCATCACTGAGGAATACGCTCGAAATGGCGATGAAATCCGTGCCGGAAACACGATCTTTGAAATAAAGCTAATCGAATCACCCGTTCCGACCCCGATTGCAGTTTCTCCCATTGTCCATCAACACGATCTCGATTTGCCGCGTGTTGGCGTACGAATCACAGCCGCCAATGGCGATTTCCGAGAAATAGCATTCGGCTCTCGAGTAACGATCGGACGCAACGATCTGGCCGACTGGGCAATTGCCTCGGACGCTCGAATCTCTAGCCTCCATTTTGCCATCCAAACAACAAACGGACAGTGGGAGGTCGTTGATCTATCCAGTACCAATGGAACCTTTTTGAACGATCAGCGTATCGAACAAGCTTGGTTGAATGCGAACGACGAGGTTCGCGCTGGCTCAACGCGTTTCACCATCCACCTGGAACCCGTTCGTTTCTTCGATCGCGCCGCCCAGGATACGCCAATCCAGTTGAATCCAAATAAAGAGTATGATGCTGACTGGAAGGCTCAAGCGATTACTCAAGAAAGCTTGGTTTACCAACATGAACCAAGCGTTCTATCCGATCTCGATAATTCTGACGTTACCAACGATCCATGGGGAACGGTTCCTGATCATGCGCTTTCACCATACGGTTCGCTTCGCTGTTTGACGAGGGAAGATTGGTCGATCACGATTCACCAAGGTGATAGTATCGTAGTCGGACGTTCGAACTCCGCCGATTTGTCCATTCCTGAAGACTTAAAAATCTCGTCGCGTCATGCGTGCCTCAGTTTTCAATCCGACCATTGCAGATTGACCGACTTGACGAGTACCAACGGAACGTTCATCAACGGGAAACGCGTTTTTGAAGAACGTCTCAACAACGGCGACCGCATTCTGATAGGCGACGTTGAGTTTGAATTCGAAATTGCCTTCGAGAATGCGAATCCTGCTCCGCTGGATCCCGCTATTTACTCATTCGAAACCGAAGAGGTTCGAAAACCCGAGTGGCAGGATGAAAGCCGACAAGACTCGGCAGATGAATATCAGCCTCGTACCGTTGACGCAGTGACACAGACCGATGCGATAGCGGAACCGATCGAAGAAGCGGCAATTGCGGCACCAGTGCCTGAACGAACTCCGAAACCAGTACCCGTACCGCGAACACCTCTTTCGGTAAGTCTAGACGAATCGCACGTTTACGATGAAATCCCCTACGAGGCGTTTCCATGCGGTTCTGGACTCATCCTATTTCGAGGTGGTTCGGCGCGCTTTGATCCGATCGACGTCGCCCGTCGCTTGCTGCTCGCCTCGCCAGGCTGGATGGTTACGAAACGCGCCGTCGATCCCGTTTCAAGCGATCCAGAAGATGAGTCGATTAAGAATCCATTCGAATTCGATGTGACACCGTTGCCTGCAGATGATGTCGGTTGGATGTTGCCATGGAGCGAGCAATGGGGACAACACCAATCGTTGATCGTTTACTCGCGAAGCGACGCCAAGAAGATCGAGAGTTCGTTCGAGCATTTGTATCGATTGCTCAACATGACCGATCAGCAAGCGTGGTTTGCCCCGGAAGCGCTCGCCGATTTTCTAGCAAATCGTTTGCAAGACACCGTGAATCGTTTTTTCTCTCCGCTGGACGCAGTCCTGGTTGAACTATCGAGCGGCAAGCGTTGGGCCTACTTCGCGCCCAA
>JANPLJ010001070.1:0-6634 GCA_031426475.1 Pirellulaceae bacterium
CTCGAACGTAACTCGATTTGCAATCATAGCTTGAGTGCTGATGGGGCTGGGCTGCGCACCGACGATCGGGCTCCGACAGGCGCCGAAATCGCCGCAAAAAGTGCCAACGAAATCGTCGGGAATCTCCGCCCAAGGACGACTTTTGCCTGCATCGGGGGTCGTTCAGATCAGCGCTCTTCCCGGCGATCGAATCGAAGAAATCCTGGTCGAAGTCAATCAACAAGTGACCAAAGGACAAGTTCTAGCCCGGATGCGAAGCGAAAAATTGCGAGCCGCCGAACTGGATGCAGCTCGCACAAAACTTACCGAAACGCGTAAAGCCGCCGAAGCCAAACGTACGGAAAGCTTACTGAACATCGATACCGCTCGCGGACGACTCAAGCAAGCTGAATCGCAACTCAAGCAAGCGACCGAACAAAAGAAGTTACTCGAAACACAATCGGGGGATTCTTCTTCTAGCCAGGTCGCTGCCCTTCAAAAACAGATCGAGACGTTTGTCTCGCTTCGCAAAGATCCATTGACGCGTCCGATGATCGGCTCGATGGAATTGGAGGCTCGCCAAATCGAACTCAATAAGATCAACACTTCGCTACAGAGTTCGATGCTGGTGGCTACGCAAGCATCCGAAGCGGCGAGTTTGGCGGTCGAGATTGCAAAGGACGGATTGGCGGCGGCAGAGAAAGCGGTGAACTTTGTTGAAGAAAGCTTTCCTACGCGATCGCTCGAAAAGCAAATCGAGCTTCTCGAATTACAAGTCGCTGAATCACCGATCATAGCACCTTGCGACGGGATCATCCTAAGCCTTTTCTCTGAAGCTGGAGAGCTTAGCAGCGGATTACCCGTGATGGAGCTTGCGAATCTCGCGAAGATGGTTTGTATCGCTGAAGTCCACGAAGCGGATATTGGACAACTCGCCATCGGCGATGTCGCCACGATCCATTCGTCCGCTCTCGAACGTTCGTTGCAGGGACGCATCCGAAGAATCGACTCGCTCGTCGGTATGCCTCAAATGCGATCGCCCAATCCGATGGCACGTACGGATTTTCGAGCCGTACCCGTTGTGATCGAACTCAGCGAAGAAGACTCACGCATCGCTGCGCGACGTATTCAGTTGCAAGTCGACGTATCGATCGAAACGGCGCGCAAAGCGGATTGATCTATGGTTCGCACTCCGATCTCGACGCTGAACCTTCTGGGCAAGCCCACTCAGGCGATCGTTTCGATTTTGGGCGTGGCTTTTGCCTTACTATTGATCTTCATGCAGTTAGGCTTTCGGGGGGCAGTCGCGAACACGGCGACTATTGTTTATGGGAAGCTCGACTTTGATGTGGTGTTGCGATCGCCAGAGTATCTGCATCTGTATGAAGCGAGAACCGTTCAGCATGCTTGGTTGAATTTGATTCAAAGCCACCCTGACGTCGCTTCGGTCAGTCCGTTCTATATCATGCTTCAGAAATGGCAAAGCCCGCAAGATGGCAACTATCGAGCCATCGCGATGATGGGAATTCGACGAGATATGCTCGTGATCGACAACGACGAGATTCGAGGGCAGCTCGATCGGATCGCGAACGCAGACTGGGCCTTGATCGATCGGGCTACTCGGCCTGACTACGGTCCCAAGAACGGTCGTCGGTTTGGCGACGAGGACATCGGATTGCATGCCGAGTTAGGTGGCCGCGAAGTTGAAATCGCCGGTCATTTCCAGCTCGGCACAGGTCTGGCCACCAACGGCGCTGTCCTATTGAGCGACATCGGATTTGGCAAGCGTTCGCCTTACAATGTCCAGCAATACACGAATCTTGGCCTTGTGAAACTCAAGCCAGGTGTCGATCCAGAACGAGCTGCCGTCGACCTTAATCGCTGGTTACAAGATCGCGATGATCGTGCCCAGTATAGTATCGAAGCTCTCTCACGCGATCGCGCGATCGACTGGGAACATCGGCGTTGGCTGGGAGAAACTCCGATCGGAATCATCTTTCAGCTCGGCGTTGGACTCGCCTTTATCGTCGGTGCAGCCATCGTTTATATGGTGCTAGCAACCGATGTGGCCAATCGATTGCCCGAGTATGCTACGCTGAAAGCCATGGGCTACTCTGGTCGCTTCGTGGCGAATGTGGTTCTGCGACAAGCTTGGTTGCTTGCGATCTTCGGCTATATACCCGCAGTTGGTATGGCGTACGGGCTTTACACCGTGACCGCTTCGCTGGCGGGAATCCCAATCTATATGACTTGGCAACGTGCGATTGGAATCGCGATCATCGGAGTCCTGATGTGTACGTTTAGCGGAACTCTTGCCATTCGAAAGCTTTGGAAAGCGGAGCCTGCAGAGCTATTCTAATGCTATTCAATCGCACGCCATTAGCTTGGAAGAATCTGACCAGCAACTGGACGAAGTTACTGCTGTCAACAGGCGGAGTTGGATTCGCGGTACTCTTGATGTTTTCGCAGATCGGCTTTCGAAATGGATTGTTCGATAGTACGGTACAGTTGGCTCAGCTGATGGAAGCCGATTTGATCGTCGTCTCGCGAGCGAAATACAATCTTCCAAGCGAACAGCGATTCGACCGTAGCTTGCTAAGACGCGCCTCGCAAGTCGATGGGGTCGACAGTGTCCAACCGATTTATCTCGAGCGCGCGGGTACCGAGTTGCGAGTACTTGGCCGTCCATCGCGATCGATTCGCGTCATCGGAGTCCCGATGGATGGTCGAGTCTTTTCGGAAGACGCGATGGATCGCCGTCGCACCGAGATTGCGAAGCCGCAGACGGCGCTTTTAGATCGTCGCACCAAGCGAATGTACGGCCTTGAGCGTTCGAATCTTGATCGATTGCGAGAACAGGAAGTCGAGCTTTCTGGGAAGCGACTCAGTTTTGTCGACTACGTCGAGATCGGAACCGATTTCGTTCACGATGGTTCGCTGGTCATGTCCGATCAAAGCTTTGCCACCTATTTTCCATGGCGCAATTCGGGAGGCGATCCTCTGTCGACGGTTGACTTTGGGCTGATTAGACTGACCGAGAATTCGGATCCGAAGCTCGTCATCGATCGGCTTACGGACCTCGCGCCTCAAGAATGGGAGGTGCTTTCAAAAAAGCAGATTATCGATCGCGAAATTCGCTTTTGGGGAACGGCCACCCCGATTGGAATCATCTTTTCCGTCGGAACGATCATGGGCTTGGTCGTCGGTACGATTATCTGCTACCAGATAATTTTTACCGACATTACCGACCATATGGCCGAGTTCGCGACGCTCAAAGCGATGGGATACTCGAGGGTCTATTTCCTGCAGCTGGTCGTCGGACAAGCACTTTATTTGACCGTGCTCGGATTCTTTCCGGCCGCTTTGCTCAGCTATGCGTTGTATGGTTTGCTGACCGAAACGACTGGTCTTATCATGCTCCTGACGCCACAACGCGTCGCTACGGTCTTCTTCCTGACCCTTTTGATGTGCCTGTCCGGTGGACTTCTGGCCGTTCGAAAGCTGAACGCATCCGACCCCGCGAATTTGTTTTAGTGGAACTCGTGGTGCAGCGGCTCCGCCCGCTGACACAATTCCCCGCGAGCGGCGTCGCGGGACCACCAGCCAAAAAAAAGTCCAAATTTAGGTCATTTCTCACCAATCGCCACCGCTAGGCGGCGAGCGGGGGACGTCAGTCCCCTGTTTCAGTAGACACGCACGAAGTTTCTTGTGTTTGTCACATCTAGAACGAGTTGATTCTCGAAAGGTACAAGGAATGCCCCAAGAAACAGCGGGCTGACACCCGCCGCTCGCCAATTTTACGATGGCGATCTGCGAGAAGTGTCAAATTTAGCTCTAACGATTTGGCGATCTGCGGGTTACGCTGTAGAGTCCTCGATTTTGTTAGTATTCAAGAATTGACTCTCCGAACATGAAACGCGCTAGGCCATCCTCCGATTCTCCATCATCGCCGTCGAATATCCTTTCCGGCGAACAGCGAATCAATAAACTGCTCGCCGCCGCCGGATTGGGCTCGCGCCGCCAGGTTGACGAGCTGATCGAACAGGGACGCGTCGAAGTAAACGGCGTTATCTGCGATCAACTTGGCATGAAGATCGATACCGATACCGCCAAGATCACGGTGGACGGTACGGCTCTCAAGAAATTCCGCCCGGTATACTTCGCATTGAACAAACCATCAGGCGTCCTTTGCACGAATCGAGATCCACAAGGTCGACGTCGCGCCATCGATTTCATTCCTGGACACGAACGACTCTTTCCCGTTGGGCGATTGGATGCTGCCAGCACGGGTCTTTTGCTATTAACAAACGATGGTGAATTGACACAACAGCTGACTCACCCGAAGCACGGCGTCCCTAAGACATACCAAGTGGTCGTCGCAGGCCAAGTGGAGCCAGACGAGGTTCGTCGACTTCGTCGCGGCATCTACCTTTCGGATGGTATCGCGAGAGTCGATAACGTGAAGATTCGTCATGTTCGCAAGAACTCGACCGAATTGGAAATCACGCTGACCGAAGGCAAGAACCGCGAGCTAAGACGCGTCTTAGCTAGAGTCGGGCACAAAGTCGTGGCGCTCAATCGCATTTCGATCGGTCCGCTCAAGCTCGGCAGCATGCCCGAGGCTGCGTACCGTCCGCTTTCCAAAGACGAGATCGCCGATCTTTATCACGCCGCCGAAGATGCACGTAAAGCTCGCAAACTTCGCAAGAAAGAAGACGTCGCTCGAAGCCAAGAAAAAGCGGCCCGCGCCGAGAAAAAACTTGCGTCCGGCGAGACAACTCCTTCTGCCCGCAATCGTGACGAAAGCTCATCTGAAAAACCCGTTCGCTCGCCACGACTTCGAGGAGATCGTTCATCCGAAACTTCACTCCCCTCGCCCCGTCTTCGGGGAGAGGGCACCTCTGATTCTTCACTCCCCTCGCCCCGTCTTCGGGGAGAGGGGCCGGGGGTGAGGGGTCCGTCATCCAGTGGCGCCAAGAAGCTCGGCAAAGCCAGAATCCCCGATCGCACCTCAAAAGCCTCGAGCTCCGATCGCACGACCGAATCCCCCTCCAGCCAACCGTCAGAACCTCGCGATCCATTTGCATGGGACGATGACGACGAACTCTTGAAAGCAAGTCCCTTTGCTCCCAATCAGCGATTCGCTTCTTCAGATGAGGACGATGATGACGATGAATGGGAAGTCGAAACGGACGACGAGGATCAAGACGATAGCGACTTGATGTCCGATGGCATCGAAGGTGAATCGCTTCTCGTCGATGATCGCGCCGGGATGCGTGTCGGTCGCGTGTTGGACTATGACGAAGCGGGCGAAAGCCCATCGAAACCAGCCGCAAGTCCTCGCAAGAAGGGAGCATTTCGTGAGGGGCGACGTCCTTCGAAAAAATCCGCCCAACGTGAACCTCGGTCCGCCGAGCAAGGCCGCGGCAGCACGAAGAGCCCTCGACCCGGCAAGAAGAAATTTGGGTCGGCCAAGTCGACGAAAAGCCCCGGCATCAAGAAGGGTGGCTTCAAAAAAGGCGGCTTCAAGAAAGGTGCCCCTAAGCGAGGTGCCCCTAAGCGAGGTGCTGCTGCAAAAAGCGGGCGATCCTCCAAAGGTTCGTCCCCCAAGTCGTCCGGTCGCGGCAAACGACGCTCGTAATTAGACTTGCGTGTAGCCGACTTCGTCAGAATTTGGGAGGAAGCTCATAAAGCGTCGTCCAAGGCGATTCCTCCGAATTTTTGCAACGTCGGCTACGAATGCTTATTCCGATTACAGCGGTTGGCTTTGCGATTTATCGCAAATCGATCGTTTTGTTCGTATCGTTTTTTAAGCCAGTCCAACTAATCTAGAGCTTTGTCAATTAGGTAAACGTGGGTGCCACTGGCTTTGCCAGTGTGGAACTGATCGCATCCTTTGCAGCTCCAACACTGGCATAGCCAGTGGCACCCAAACCCAAGTTTATCTAAGCGTCAAAACCGTTCGCTCGTCATTTCGCACCCATCTTTATCTCTATCTCTGACTTAGACCATGAAAAGCAATCTTCGATCGTTATTTTTGAGTGCCGCGTTCGTTGCCGTTGGCTTCGTTACGAACGCTCGAGGAGCGTTGGTCGGAATCACGCCTGGACTCGACAATTCGATCTACAGTGAGAGTACCAATAGCAATGCGTTAGGGAATCTTTTTTCTGGCCGAAATAACCAGGGAAACATTCGCCGAGCGCTCCTGCATTTTGATATCGCGGCCAGCATTCCGGCCGGATCAATCATCCATTCGGTCTCGCTTGGCCTCTACCAGTTAAAGCACGCCAGCGGTTCGACGGTCGAGACCTTTGAATTGCATCCCCTGCTATCGAGTTGGGGCGAAGGGACATCCAGCAGCACAGGCGGAGCTGGTGCCGCGGCGACCTTGGGCGACGCCACCTGGATGCACCGATTTTTCTCGACCGATCTCTGGATTTCCCCTGGCGGCGAATTCGGACCAACTAGCGGTACAGGAACCATCGGCATCGTAGACAATACCGTCTATACCTTGAACTCCCAGCCCGGCATGGTGGCCAACGTGCAGAATTGGCTCGATGCACCCGCGTCGAATTTCGGGTGGCTGATGACCGGAGACGAGGTGACGGCTGGGAGCGCCCGCAGGTTCGACTCTCGCGAGGCGACGACGGTGGGG
>JANPLJ010001071.1:0-2220 GCA_031426475.1 Pirellulaceae bacterium
TTCGGTACGCCATGCGCGAGCTGATTTCCAATGGCTATGGAAGCATCGAATACCGGTATGACTGCAAAAACCAAATTCTTTATCGTCGGCTCAAGTTCGAATATCAGCACAGTCAGAACCTCGGTGGCAGGTTCGTAGGCACGAAGACGCTGGAAATTGTTACCGATCCTGGGACAGCATGCCCTGGCTTAACTTGTTACGAGAACACCTGGTCTTACAACCTCAATGAGAATCACGAGTGCGATGAATGCCCCTATTTCAATTGGCTCGCGAGCGAGAGCTACAGTGACAATGCTCACCTGTGGAACTGTGATTTATGGAATAAAGTGTGGCTGTCTAACGTTGGAATGATGTATCCCGCCAATGTAGGAGTCATGTATCAAGAGGATTGGACCGTCGTTACCGAGGCACTGAGTGATTTTTCGGTAACGCCACGCATCGGATGCGGCGTATGCTTCCCGTTCCCCCCGACAAGCTTGATTCGGTGCGACCAAACGTACGATCCGATACTTGGATTTGGTAGCGTGAATGGCGGCGGCTATTGCATGTTGTTCGACTTCACACCACCATCAAATTTCAGCTGGTGGTACTGCGATCCACAGTATCCGATCGGCGCGACCGAACCGTTTATTGCCGATGCGCCTTTCCCGCCCTCAGGCGTAATAGTGCGAATTGAGCCAACGCCAAATCCCGTCGAAATTGAAGATCCAGAACAATGTGTTCCTTGGGATGATTTCGGCGACATTTACATTTCCCATCAAATCAGTTTCGATAAGACGCCCAAGGCCACATGCGATCCCGATCAACCCGAAGCGGCTACTGCCTGCGCTCCAGCGTAAACAATCATGACAGAACCATTAATGTGCCGACACGGCGTAGCGCTTTGCTATCGGTGCGGCGTTGGCAAGAACGTCACCGAGCAAAAGATCGCCAATCTGGCCAAGATGGACCAGGCGTTCAAGCACCTACCGAGCCATTCGCCATCGCCGCGACTTACAAGAGCTCCCGCATCGCATGTCGAGACGAACTCCAAAACAGTAAAGCGGCGGCTTGCACCTTGCGTTCATCGCGGTGAATACGTCGGAACTCTCGACTGCGCCTGCGATGGTGCCCGCGACACCTACCGCTGTACGAAGCTCGATCGTCCTGGGCAACCGGGAGAAAAGGCATTTTGCATCGAGGTTCTCACCAGCAAGTCGTATTCGAAAATCGTCGATGCGAAGACCAAGAAGATACGGCATCGCGTCACCAACGGCGAAGTGATTTTATGCAAGTATCCATGTACTGTGAACATGAACGGCAGCGAAAATCTTTTGGGTTGCTCGATGTATTCGCCAACCGAAAGCTTGGAATCCTAGTTCCTCGAAATTGCAAAGGCATTGGCAAAGCCGACTCTCATCGCTTACGATATTGACCAAGAGCCCTTGAGACTACCTGCCCCAGTCTCGGACTCATGTGCGCCGGCTGACCTACCTGCCCCAGGTCGCCGGGGTTTTTTGTTGGAACAAATAGTAACTCAGAGATTCGAGTATTTGCCCACTTCGGCGCAATGCTTCTTTTTGGGTTTGGCTTTTCTTTATTGTTCGCGTGGATCGGCGCACGCATGAGCTTCGTAGTCGCCAAGGTTCGATGCTGCGATCCGTGCACACCTTCTTGTTATCGCGGTCTATGGGACCGGCGAAGATGCAGCGTAGTCGTGGAGGCCCGGCCATTAGCCATCGTTAACTATTATGGCTATTGAATTATCATCGAAAGATTAGTCCATAGTGCCACGTTGGAAGGTCGATGACATCACCCAATGGCGCGAGCCCTGCCTGTGCTCCCCAGTTGATCAACTGGCTTGGCGTGGGACGGATGTCGAGACTTGGCCCTCGTGGTGTTTCGCCAAATCGCCAATGAATGACGTAAACGCGGCCACTTCCCTTTAGTGCATTCGTCGCATGCCTCAAAAGTTCAACAGGGCGTTCGCAGTGAAGAATGTTAAATAGTAGTACGGCATCCGCTTTAACCCCGAAGCCATCCTCCATTACGTCACGCACTTCGTATACGATGTTTTTTCGATCTCCCGCTCGACCCTTTGTCCGTTCAACCATCGTTGGGTCGATGTCGAAGGTATAGAGCGTGCCGCTAATGGTGTCAGCAATCGGAATTGTAAAGGAACCATAGCCACAGCCGAGCTCCGCGACATCGTGTAGTTGTTCAATGCGCAAACTAGAAAGG
>JANPLJ010001072.1:0-1420 GCA_031426475.1 Pirellulaceae bacterium
CGCAAGCCTTCGATTGCTTGCTAGTCGACTTGGACATGCCCGGAATGAATGGTATTCAGGTGATCAAGCGAGCCCACACCATTTCGCCGATGACCGAAGCTATCGTGCTGACCGGTAAGCAGTCTTTGGAAACAGCGATCGAAGCACTTCGATTCGGCGTGGTCGATTATCTTTCGAAGCCGTGTCGGCTATCCGAGCTATCATCGCTTTTGAAGCGAGTGGAGGCGAGACGCGATTTGAAACGCGAGTACGTTTCGCTACAACGCCAGTCCAAGTCTGGATCGCGACCGACGGAGCTGATTGGGAATCATGCTTCGATGCAACAAGTGCAGCGATTGATCGATAAAGTCTCGCCGACGAATAGCACGGTCCTGGTGCGAGGAGAAACCGGATGTGGCAAAGAATTAGTCGCGCGTTCGGTACACGAAAAGAGCGTTCGACGCGACAAGCCATTTGTCGCTATCAACTGCGGCGCCTTGCCAGAGAACCTTATCGAAAGCGAACTCTTCGGTCATCGCAAAGGAGCGTTCACGGGAGCTGATTCGTTGCGACAGGGCTTGTTCGAGATCGCTGACGGTGGCACGATCTTCTTAGATGAAATCGGCGAGTTGCCCCTATCGATGCAAGCTAAGCTATTGCGAGTTCTCGAGAGCGGTGACATTCGACGCGTCGGCGACAACGAATCGTTCAAGGTCGATGTTCGCGTCGTTTGCGCGACACACCGAGATTTGGAAGCGATGGTTCAGGCCGGCCAGTTTCGCGAGGACTTGATGTTTCGGATCAACACATTTGAAATACATGTCCCGGCTCTTCGTGAACGCCATGATGATGTAGCGGCTCTGGCTCGGCATTTGTACCTGCGGTTTCGCCCCGAGCACGCTTCGCTTCCCAATGTTTTTGCCGAGGAAACGCTTCAAGTATTTCAATCGCATACTTGGCCTGGAAATGTTCGAGAACTTGCCAATGTCATCGAGCACGCCACGATCCTTTGCGATGCACCGCCTATCCTGCCAGAACATCTCCCGAGACATTTTGGCGATCGGAGGCTCCGAAAAGACCTGCGGATGATCGGTCCAATGAGTTTGAAAGAGGTCGAAATCATCGCGATTCACGAATCGATCGAGCGCCATCAAGGAAACAAGGCTGCCGCCGCAGAGGAGCTTGGGATAAGTTTGAAGACCCTCTATAATAAGTTGAATCAATCCGAAGTAAGTGTGAAGAAAGCAGCTTGATGATATTTGATACGCCCCTGTTGTTTGCGCCTATTTTTCGCTCCTACATTTGGGGTGGTACTCGTCTGAAGAGTGTTTTAGGAAAGCCTGTTCCGAACGATGGGATTTGGGCCGAAAGCTGGGAAATCGTTGACCATGGAACTGATCAAAGCATCGTCGTGGACGGTGATTGGGCTGGCCGAAGCCTG
>JANPLJ010001073.1:0-4154 GCA_031426475.1 Pirellulaceae bacterium
TGATTTCAGAACAGCCCGATCCGCCGCTCGGGTTGACCGCCTTGTTCGCCGCCTTCGTTTATTCAAGGCGTGCTTCTGCGGCAACTCTCGAAGCTTTCAAGAGCTGCCTAAGACCTGCTTTGCGAAGATCGCCCGCAACCCTTAATTGAATGAACTTATGGAACTTGCCGGTCCCCTCTAGGAGACAATTCGGATCTGGCAATTGCGCTCCGTACGCAAGACCAAGCTTGACACCAGCCTTGCTCAGGAGCAGTGAACATATCAACCCTTTGTAGCCATTCCCATATCCAAATCCAATGACAGGAGCTGACCCGTCAATTGTCTCTTGTGCATCGGGAATCAACTTCAAGACAAACGTTCGCGCTACCCTTGCTAGGCGCTGTATATCTGTCGGATAGGGGGCCAAGAGGTTGTCCAAAGTTCGTGTCGACATGCTGTCCTCGCTAACGAAAATTCTCGAACGCTCCTCGCCAACTTCATGTCAAGACGAAATCGCCCGCGTACGAGACATGCCATTACGGAGCAGCATACCCAGAAACGCCCCAATCAAGGCTACGACCAGCGCCAAAATCGCGGCGATATTCTGCGTGCGAACAATCCCAACCAGAGGAATCCACATTCCTATGGCGATCGCCCAAATCCACCATCGGTGTGGCGATGCAAATGCGAACACTCCACAAGTCAGGAGTATTGCGATCGCAGTGATGCCGGTATCGTCCCAGTTAGGTCGGGAATCGACATAGGTGAAGACCGCACCGCAGACCACTGCGAGTAAGGTAGGAAATGTCTTGTTCATGTCAGATATTCCGGGACAGGAAACGAGGAATTAGGACTAGGTTCGTCGGTTTCATTTTTCGGGGCTGCGGCATTACGTGACCGAAGCGACCGACGATTGATTCGTTAGTGTAGCGTCGAATGAAGGTCAGGGCAATTTTCGCGGTGCTGGTAGATTATTGAATATTTTTACCGCACGTCTTTTTGCCAGCGAGATGACCGTTACGAGTCAACTTCATGCGCGGTTCGGCTTTCAGATCCAATGTGGTCACGACCGAAGCGTTAGACGATTGCGTTTTGCAAGTGTCTTCGCGATGAAGGTCAGTATCATCGAGCATGGAGGTTGCAAGCGCATCGATCAGCGGTAACGGTTGACCGACGAACGTCCGCATTGACCGAGTGCGAGGAGTAGACTCAACGCAAGTCAAAAACGCCCGATCGAGCACTTCGGTCCAATGCTTTGTTCGTCCGTATTGTAATGTGATTATTGTGTCCAGTCAGCGTCTCGCGGAATGAAATCGCGAGTGTCATCAATGTCGCCCGTTTCTAAAGCAACATCAGTTTGTGTCTCAAGTTCGATTTGGCGGAAGTGCTGGATCATGTTCTTGAGCATCGAAAGCGGAACTGGCGTCACGAATCCATTTGACTCTTCGGTGACAGTAAGCGGCATAGTCCCTTCTTCGATCTGCTTCGCGATTCGTACGAGTGTGTATCTAGTTTTTTCCCAGTCGTTGCGGAACGCGACGATTTCGAAAAGCGGTTGCGACTTGGCAATACGGTTCTTAATGTCTGCGATTGAAAGTCCCGTTAAGGAACGCATTGCGGCAATCATCGACACTGGGCAAGAAGTGTCTGTGTATCGGAATCGCAAGATAGTCATTGCGGATTGCTATGAAGGACGAACGCCACCATTCATCGAGTGGCGGCAAGTAAAGTTTCTAAAAGTCACAGCGGTCGATCCGCCACTTCGATGCAATGGATTGTTCTGTTGCTTTATTGCATTTCAACGAAGAGTTGCCCTCGTTTTGGGTCTCGCATTTAAACGTGGACACAACCCTCCGGTCTGGCCGAACGAATTATTTTTTATGAGCGGACGCCAGCATATCACGCCATGAATTGAAATTTACCATATTAGTTATATTCTCGATAGTGAATTTCTTTGCATCAAGCAGTGACTTGTCTACTTCTTTCCCAATCACCCAATTGGTGAAAAAGATTTCTATCTCAATTCGATCCTCATCATCTGCGCACTGCGAAACGGAAAGCTCTCGCGGTACCCAATGTTCGTCAGCGAGTTTCATCCACTCGGTTTTCGTCTGGCTATAAATCCTCCACTTCTTCTTGTATTCGTCGAGCTTTGGATTATCAGTCAACGGTCGTGTGTCCAGCGACGTGTAAAAATCTACTTTAACTGGTGCCCACTCTGGATTCTTAGCGAACGTTACGTTAGCTCCGGCCTTGCGATTGCCTTCCAGCAAGAAAGCAGTGTAAAGCCCGTTGATTGGATTAAAACTTCCATCAATTAAACTGCAATCCGCCCACTTTTTGTTGAATGGTATTGGATTTGAATTTACAGCAACGTAAGGGGAAAGCGATTGTAAGATCGGATCTAGCCGTTCGAATATCTGGTAACGGTTACGCTCATTTTCAAAAGTCTTGATCGTTCCCTTTCCGAAACGAAAATCCATGACTTCGTGTCGATGAGTGTTTTGAAGCGTGTGTGAGAATAGAGTATTTTCGCCAACCTCACTTACTGCTTGGCGCATGCAATCTATTCGTACTGCGTCGCCTTGCTTAACTAGCCGACCGTAATAGACCCGCAAACGCCCACCATTCTTTTCACCCAATGGTGTGGTGAGCAAAGTTGCTTCAAAAAGTACAGAAAAATCGCCAACATTCAATCGGTTTAAGTGAAGATCGTTCAGCCGATCTTCCCAAGGAGTTTGGTCTTGCGCGTAACCCAATAATCCAAGTGGCCATATTAGAGTTAAAAGCCCGAAAAGCATTGGTCGAAGCATGAAGAACTCCAAATAAGGAGGCGAAGTGGGAGCAAACTGCTACACCCCTGAACGTGCTCAATTAGCTGCAAGCGACAGAACGTCTGGGATCTCGAAGTCGCCGGAATTAATTTCCAATTGCCATCGGACACGTTCGGCGACTATCGTGCATCCCGTTGTTCCGAACGTTTGCGTCGCGATGGTCGGTTGTAGTATAGCCGATTTGCAGATCGATCTATGGATTCGGGTGTGTACGTCAACCCCGGCTACTTCGGCCTGACCAAGCTTGCGGAGGTCAATTTACTGCAGTTCGGAATTGGGACTTAAATCGGTCAAATCGTGCATGCATTTAATTCGATGGTTTACTCGGCTTGTTTCCGAGAATCCAGTCGATGAAGTTAGGAAGTAACATAAACGGAGCCTTAAGCAATAAAACCAGTGCCAGCACAGTGACAAAAAGTCCAGGGTTTCCTAGTATCTCTTCCGACCTGCGAATCAACGGCACTGATGCACCCGTGAATGCACTCGTGATTAAAGCTGCGATAGCTACTCCTTTCATTAATCGCCAAATCGTGAACTGATTTTGTTTTGGATCACTCATGGGCAAGCAATGTTTATTTTTTCAAGTCGATCGGAACGAATTGCGTTAACCGAGCCGCGGCGAAGGATTTTCTTTTTGAGGCCGCCCGGCTACCGCGGCTTCGTGTTCAACGCATGGTTCTGTGCATTCCGGATTATTGCCAGGGAATCAGTATCACTAATGAAAACGTGATCGTTACGTGGATGCAATTTGCATTGCAGGCTCTGCTTGGCTGAATGCAGTCGTCGGACACCTTCCGGGTCGATTTGTCGCTGCTCGGAATCATCTCGCGACATATCCCAGAACAACAGCCGGTTTACGGTGGCAGAAATAAGAATTAGGAACAGTATCTGGACACCGATAAATGGAGAGAAGTCAGTCTCGTAAACCGATATGAGTCGATGCAGAAATCCCCACAAAACCAGACCAACGACAGTTCCAGTAATCGCTCCGATTTGTTTCTTCTTCATTGCTCCCATTACAGACATGAATGCAACGATCAACGCTCCAGTATAGAGCGAGACGGTATCACGAAAGAACCGCTCAAAAGAGAGTTCATGGAGGAACGCAGTTATGTGGAGGACTACGCCAACGGCAAGCGTTAGAAGAAACAGCATTCTCGTGTTGAGCTGCATCTTTTGATTATTCCACTTTGAAGCACAGAAAGAATCCATGTAAGTCCTGGGTTTGGGGTGGGAGCCATTCGAATAAAATCTGGCGACTCTGACCCGTGATCTCGGGTTGCCGGTAGCAACCACTGTCACAATTGTGCCAACCCCAAACCCAAAGGACAACTAACTATG
>JANPLJ010001074.1:0-1206 GCA_031426475.1 Pirellulaceae bacterium
AAAGTCTTGTTGTCAGAGATTGATGTCAGAGATTGGATAGGCTAAAGTCTTATTCCAGTCCATTAGCGAGTCATCCGGTCTGCTCCGGTTGCACCCCATTTCCTTACCGGAGACTCGCTGTCATGCACTACCACGTCCCAAAACCGTTCTACCGTAAAGCCCGTAAGACTTGGTACGTCCAGATTTCTGGCCGCCAAGTCAGTCTTGGCCAAGATCGTACCGAAGCGTTTCGACGCTACTACGAGATCATGGCAAACCCTCCCGAGAAGCGACTCGAAAGCGTCGATCGGGGAGACGGCCTCAAACTCTGCCAAATTTTCGATAGCTTCCTCGACTGGCTCGAAAGAAATCGATCCGAGGGAACCTACGGCTGGTATCAATACCGACTCCAGCGTTTTGCCGACTTCTATCCAGACCTGACGGTCTCGCAGCTAAAACCAGAAATTCGATGATTTGACTGGCTAAATTGTGATTACCCGCATGTGCCCAAGTTCCGAGCGAGCGATGCTTTTCCTTAGTAGTTCAACGATCTGGTCAAGCTTTGTCTTGCTTTTTTCCGTGTGCGAAGCTGGTGATCGGCTTCCAGTGCCAAGCAAGGAAGATTGTGCGTTCGCACTCGAGTCGGTTACCAACGTTTTCAAGAGTGATTTAGAATCCGCGAAAACGCCTGCAACGCAGATAGCTTTGGCTGCTCAACTGCATACGGTCGCTGCCGACACCAAAGACGATCCTATCTCGCGATTCGTTCTGTTTCAATTGGCGATCGATACTGCTTCTAAAGCCAGCGACATCAAGACTGTATTCTTGGTAACTGACGAAGTAGCAAGGTACTACGATATCGACAGACTTTCTCTCAAGTCAGAGGCGATCACGAATGTCGTTCCTCGGGTTACCGTTAAGAACTATCGTGACGTACTCTCATGTGCTAGCAGTTTAGCAGTTCACGCCGTAATTGCTGATCGATTTGAGATCGCCGACAACGCTTGCGAACGCGCAAAAAGCCTATCGCGAAAGTTTGGGGATAGCAACACTAAGAGAGATATGGTCGTCCAACATTCCGTCGTCGAGCGTATAAAAAAGACTTATGCGGAAGCTTCGGTTGCGGTGAAGAAGCTTGAAGTCTCGAAGGATGACAAAGTTGCCAGTTTGACCGTCGGTAAATATCACCTGAGCAAGGGTGACTGGGTTAACGCCTTATCCTATCTG
>JANPLJ010001075.1:0-1978 GCA_031426475.1 Pirellulaceae bacterium
GCTTTATTCGGCAGCGCTTTTCACACTCACCGAAGGTCGAGCCTACAGCGCTAAAGAATACAGCGAGTGGCTTGTCGAAGCCGGATTGTCACCCCAGCCGGCAATGCCAACGTCGATTCACTGCCACGCGATTGTGGCGACGCAAATGAAGAGATCGTAAGTCGTACCCGTTCGCTTGGCAAAGACGTTGGACTGCGTTTTATTGATTCTTCGCAGCTTTCTCCAATTTCCTCAGTTTGCGTTCGTTGGGAGTTGCTTTTTCGTCGTTCGATTTCTTGCCACCGGGCTCGGCAACATTCGTCGTCGGTAGCAGCTTTTTAAGTTGTTCCTTCACGCTGTTGAACTCATCTTTGCCAGCAAGATTCGTCCATTCCATTGGATCTTTCGTTTCGTCGTAGAGCTCTTCGCCGCCGTCTGCGTAGCGAATGTAACGCCACTGTTCGGTGCGGACAGTGTGATTCATGTAGCCGTGAGTTGTAATGGCCGGTCGGTCCCAAGATGCATTGGGGTCTGTCAAAAGCGATTTGATGCTGACACCTTCCAGGTGGCTTGGAACGGGCAAACTGCACAAGTCACACAACGTCGGATAGATCGACATGAAATCGACGGGACGCTTGCAAACAGCGCCGGGTTTGGTGAGACCTGGCACCGTGAAGAACATCGGTGCACGCGTGGCTTCTTCCCAAAGCGTAAACTTGCGCCAGTGTTGCTTCTCGCCCAAATGCCATCCATGATCTCCCCAAAAAACTAGGATCGTGTTATCGCGATAGGCGCTCTTGTCAAAGGCATCCATTAGGCGGCCGACCATCGCATCGCAGAATGCACCGGCGGCTAAGTAGCCTTGCACAGCATCTTTCCATCGTCCCGATTTGAGGATCGCAGCATGATCGTTATCCGGATGAGCCATCTTGTAGCCGGCCGGTGGCACATCCTTTAAATCGTCTTCGAGTACTTTAGGCAATTGAATACTGTCGAGCGGAAACATGTCGTAGTATTTCTTGGGTACATACCACGGCATATGCGGCTTATGGATTCCGCAAGCCAGAAACATCGGTTTGTCGTGTTTGCGTTGGAGTTGTTCGATGCAGTAATCGACAATGTGGTAGTCTTCAAGGTCATCATCGTCGGCGTCGACCGGTGCAAAGGCGATTCCACCGACGCCTCGACTTTCTCCTTCAGCCGGCGAGCCTTTTCCACTGCTCTTTTTTCTACTTGGATTACCGTCAGCTGTCGCCCCTCGTTTCAAGTAGTAGTCGTCCCAGTCCGCTTCGTCATAGCGACCGTAAGACTCGTGATAGATTTTTCCAGCCCCGGCAACGTAGTAGCCGTTGGCTTTGAAGTGCTGGTTGAGCGTAGTAACTTTGCCGGCTTTTTGCTCTCGCCAGTCGATGCTGTTGCTGTAAACGGCGCTCGACGAACTCCGCAATCCAGACATCAGAGCCGAGCGGGAAGGATTACAAACAGGCGAAGCGCAGTGGGCGCTATAGAAATTCACACCGCGTCCGGCAAGACGATCGATATTGGGTGTCTTGGCTTGTGGGTTGCCGCCCATACAACCCACCCAATCATTGAGATCATCGATCGCGATGAAGAGCACATTGGGTCGCTCGGCGCCTGAAGCAACAAATGGAATGGCGAATAGACCGACCAATATCAATGCCATCGTTTGAACAGATCGAAACGGCGTGCGCATGAGATTTCCTCTTCTGTAATGTGTTGGGGTGCCAGATAGGGCTCGGGTGGACTGTTAAGAATTCGGTATTGTGGCGTTTTTGCTTTTGCGCAATTTTTCATCCCGAAGGGATATCAAGACATGAGCCGGAGGTTGAGCGAAGCGATACCATGGTTGAGCGAAGCGACACCACCGGAAACAATGGGTGAAGGTTTCCGATCCTGAAAGGATCGAAGCATCTTCGACCCTTCCAGGGTCGTTCGCGCGTCGTTGAGTATCCGGGGGTGCGCCGCTTTGCGGCGACCC
>JANPLJ010001076.1:0-4429 GCA_031426475.1 Pirellulaceae bacterium
TTGCGAGTAAACCAGAGATGGCCTCGGTCATCGCCGAGCATAAAAAGTGGCTTCCGAAAATTGACCTCCCGCCAGCTCCGAACAGCGCAAGCCGCGTGTTGACCTATGACAAGACAACCGACGAAGCCATCTGGGAAGGCAAGACCGTCCGACGGAGTGACCCGATACATGAATAGGCAAAACTTCGACACTTCTTGCTGATCGCCGTTGAGTGGACGCTCATTACGCTCGTTCCCAGGCTCCAGCCGGCTCCAGCCTGGGAACGCACTGCAAGGCTCCTGCCTCCCGAGCCGCTTGTGGCAGTATCATGCTCGGCAGGCAGAGCCTGCAATTCAGTGGGTTCCCAGGCAAGAGCCTGGGAACCAGATGCCGGCGATTACCGAGAAGTCTCTGAATTTTGTGGCGATTTTCTAAGGCTCGAGCCCTAAATCTGCGACTGCTGAGCTTGCGATCGTTCTATAAATGCGGTAATCAGAGCAAAGATAGTCATGGATTTCAGCCTGCGAACATTCGTCGTCAGCGCAGATTCCCTGGCTTTACCAAACGTACTTTAACGGTCTGGAGGCATGGATGTCGCCGGTTCGAATGCTGATGACTGCGTTGGTGTTGTTCGCCGTATCGGCTGCTGCACGCGCACAAATGGGAGGTGGCGCACCGGGGGGCGGAAACATACCATTGGTTGATGAACCTTCGTTTCGTGATCGAGTCTACGAAATGGGCGGACCACTGATCGCTTCGCAGTCTGGGCAATTGATCTTGTCGGTCAAGGTCCAAGGGAATCGAACGGTATCGGAACATAAGGTGCTTTCGCATATGCAATCGCGAACGGATCGGATTTTTGATCCAGATGCCTTCAATCGCGATATTGGTGAGCTCTATCGAACGAACCTTTTTGAATTGATTGTGCCGAAATTCGATCCAACGCCCGAGGGCGTCCATATTCTTTTGATTGTTCGCGAGAAGCCAACCGTCAAATCGGTGGTGTTCCATGGGAACGAAGCCCTCGACGACCGTCAGTTGAAAAAGCACTGTGGCCTCGACGTCGGCGACCCGACGGGCCCCAGCGCCGTAACTGCGGCCCGTAATCGAATCTTGGAATACTACCAGGATCAAGGCTTCAACAATGCCGATGTCCAGATTTTCAGTGGCAGCAAGCCTGGTGATCGAGACGTTGTGTTCAAGATTAGCGAGGGACCCGTAGAGAGAATTGAAGACATTCAATTCGTAGGGAATGTCGCTTTTTCTTCAGCGTTATTGAAAGCAAAAATCAAAAGCAGAGATTCTCGCTATGGCTTGACTCGGTACATGTTCAACAAAGCGTCGCCGGAGAGTCTCGAAGGCGACAAAGAGCGGTTGGCGAACTATTATCGAAGCCTCGGGTACTTCGATGCGCGTGTCGACTACCGAATCGATTATAGCGACGACGGGAAGTTCATTTTTTTGACTTTCGTCATTTCGGAAGGTGAACGCTACTCGGTTAGAAACGTCGAGGTTGCTGGGAACCAGTACTATCAAACCGGCGAGATCATGCCGCTTTTCAAGATTCGTCCTAGCGAGCCATTTAATCAAGGAAGCAAAGCCCACGATGAACGCTTGATCCGCGATCTCTACGGTGAGCGCGGATTTATCTTTGCGGATATTGTTGGTCAAGTAAAATACCTACCCAACAATCAAGTTGACATTCTCTATAGCGTTGCTGAAGGCGATATCTACCGCGCGAGCGACGTGCGCGTTCATATCGATGGCGACGGTCACACCAAACGAGATGTGGTACTCAGTCGAATGGGAAATGTACGACCGGGCAAGATCCTCAGCTCGGTTGAAATTGAGAACGGCGAACGGATTCTTGGGTCATCGGCGATCTTTAGTACGAATCCGACAGACGGTGGGCCGCCACGCATTGAAGTCGTGCCGCCGGATGAAATCGGCGTCGATAAACGCTAGGCACGCGCGCTGAGAAGACAATGATCGAGAAACTGCTATCGCACTGTACGGTTTCCCAAATGTATAGATCGCTCTAAGCAATTCCAACTCCGTCGAGTCTATCGCATGTTGCTCCCCCAAAAAAATGAACCCAGTCGCCGGGCACGAAGGTCACGATTCCGATCGTGCTTGCTGGCAGCGAGTTCCGTTTTATCGTGCCCTTGGGCTGCGACGACTTATTCACAATATACGCAAACTCCTGGTGCGTATGCGCCGCAGGTTTCGAATCCTGGGTACGCTCAAGGAAACTACCAACCTTCTAGCGTTCCATCGCAGTTTCCTCAAACGGCGCCAGGACCAGGCTATCCAAGCCAACCGCAATTCGCCCAGCAGCAATACGCACAGCAGCAATACGCACAGCAAACGTATGGACAACCGATCGTTGGACAACCCCAATCACCGGTGCCGCCTGCTTTTGAACCGATCCCAACTCTTGCACCGGTACCGTCCCCAACGAACATGTTTGGCGGACTGACGCCCAGCGATAGTCCGGCGTGGCCGCTCGATCCATCGCTTTTCCCAGAGCGTGCAGCAGCGAATGCCTATCAACCTCGAGTCCGCGATGTCCCTGTCGATGTGTATGTAACGGAAGGACAAACGGGACGTTTCATGTTGGGCGGTTCGGTCAATAGTGATCTCGGCGTGATGGGAAATATTACGATCGAGGAACGCAATTTTGATATCTTGGGGTTTCCAAAGCGGCGAGGGGACCTATTTAACGGAGCTTTTCGAGGAGCCGGACAAAACTTTCGCCTGGAGATCGTGCCGGGCAACCAGGTTCAGCGTTACACCGTGAACTGGACAGAGCCGAATCTCTTTGGGTACTCGCCGTTCAGCCTCTCAGTGGGCGGATTCCTTTTTTCGCGATACTACCGCGACTGGAAGGAAAAGCGATTGGGTGCCCGTGCAATGATTGGCTACGAAATCAATCCCAACCTTTCGATTTCAACCGAGCTCCGCGCTGAAGACGTCGAACTCGAGAATCCTCGAGTGCTAGGTGTTCCAAAGCTTGACCGAGCATTGGGTAGCAACGATTTATACACAGGCCGGGTCAGCTTGATCCATTCCACGCGGAATAGCCCCTTCCTTCCTACTGAAGGTCACTATCTCGAGATGATCTACGATCAAGGTTTCGGCGAGTTTGACTTTCCACGAGGTCAAGTCAACTATAGCCGTTATTTCCTGATTCGCGAGCGAGCCGATGGTACCGGTAGACAGACACTAACATCGTCGCACAAACTTGGCTTCAGCGGTGCTGATACTCCAATCTTCGAAAACTTCTTCGCCGGTGGTTTTTCGACGCTTCGCGGCTTCCGCTTCCGAGGTGCAAGTCCTGTCGAATCCGACGTTCAGGTTGGCGGTCGATTCCAGTTCATTGGAAGCCTCGAATACATGTTTCCGATCACTGCCGACGACATGATTCGAATGGTTACCTTTATCGACTATGGAACGATTGAGCAGAACATTGAGTTCGATTGGAAGAACTTTAGGGCCGCGCCCGGGGTCGGACTTCGTGTCGCGGTGCCTGCGATGGGCCCTGCTCCGCTCGCATTCGACTTTGCATTCCCAATCCTCGATGCAGCTGGGGATCAACGGCAGATCTTCAATTTCTCGATGGGCGTTACGCGATGACCACCGCCTTCGCTGTCGATCTAACCCAATATGCCGGTCCGTTGGACTTGCTGCTATATCTGGTTCGACGCGAGGAGCTGGATGTTACCGACGTTTCCTTGGCGAAGGTCACGAGACAGTATTGCGACTTTCTTGAACTGATCGAAGCGATTGACATCGATGCGACCGCCGACTTTCTAGAACCAGTTGGTGTTCTACTCGAGATGAAAGCGAAGCAAGTCTTGCCTGTTCCAACAACAGCCATCGACGAAGCGGAATGCCTTCTCGAAGATCCGGCCGACCAATTAGTTCAACGACTTGTACAGTACAAACGTTACCGCGATGTTGCCACCATTCTCGACGAGCAGAGTCGCACGTGGCAGCTGCGGTTTGCGAGGCAGGCCGATGATCGACCGCCGCGGCGAGTTGATCCTGTTCAGCAACCGATTGCGAGGATCGAGGTCTGGGATTTGGTCAGCGCATTCGGCCGAATCTTGCGTGAGCGTCAGCCACCGCCGAGCGAGCAAGTTGTTTACGATGACACGCCAATTCATAGTCACATGGCGGCGATCCATCGCGAGATCAAGTCTCGCAAAAGAGTTGAGCTTCAATCGCTCTTTCAGCCTGGCCAGCACAAGAGCACGCTTGTCGGTATGTTCTTGGCGACTCTTGAACTCACTCGTCATCACGGCGTCCTCGCAAAGCAAATCGGCCTCGATGGCCCGATGTGGCTAACCGCCAGCGATGCTTTTTCAGAAAAGCTTGACGTTGCGGACATTGACAATGTCCGACACGAGGCCGTCCTGCAATCGAACTTGCCCGTTCGACCTCGCTA
>JANPLJ010001077.1:0-1626 GCA_031426475.1 Pirellulaceae bacterium
GTCGAGGTGCCACGCTCTGGCGAGCGTAGCTACCTGTTGAGCCACACCGCCTAAGCAAGGATTTCCTTGACAACCCGGGGAGCTTCGACGCCGGTAAGACGTTGATCAAGTCCTTGAAATTTAAAGCTGAGTCGACGATCATCGATTCCCATACAGTGAAGGATCGTGGCGTTCAGGTCGTTTAAATGGACGGGGTTCTCGGCGACGTTGTAGCTAAAATCATCGGTTTCGCCGTAGGTGATGCCGGGCTTGATTCCCCCGCCTGCTAACCACATGCAAAAATTTCTCGGATGATGATCGCGGCCATAGTTGTCGGCAGTCAGCGCACCTTGAGAATAGACAGTACGTCCGAACTCGCCTCCAAAAACGACTAATGTATCTTCGAGTAGACCTCGCTGTTTCAAATCTTTGATCAACGCTGCAGTCGGTTGGTCGACGTCTTTGACCTGCCCCTTGATCAGCTTCGGCAAACTGTTGTGCTGATCCCATCCGCGATGAAGAAGCTGGACGACTCGCACACCGCGTTCGATCATCCGGCGTGCAAGAATCGCACTCGAGGCAAATGTCCCCATCTTCTCGACATCTGGACCATACATTTCGAGTGTCTCTTTCGTTTCACCGCTTAGGTCCGTTAGTTCGGGTACGCTCGTTTGCATTCGAAAAGCCATTTCGTATTGGGCGATTCGCGTTCGCGTTTCAGGATCCGCAAACCGCTCGAAGGTCTTTTCATTCAATTGATTCAAAGCATTTAACATCTGCCTTCGGTCGGTGCCGGTGACGCCGGGTGGGTTCTGGATATAAAGTACCGGGTCTCCGGAACCTCGGAGTGCGACGCCGTCGAACGTTGTCGGTAGAAAACCGCTACTCCACATACGCGTGAAAAGAGCCTGGGCTTGGCTTTCTTTGGGGAACGACGGCGTAAAGACGACAAAGGCCGGCAGATCATTGCTTTCACTGCCCAGACCGTAACTAAGCCAAGATCCTAAGCTTGGTTTACCTGGGACCTCGCTTCCTGTCATCACGAATGTACAGGCCGGGTCATGATTAATTGCGTCGGTATTCACCGTCTTGATCATGGCGATATCGTCGGCAATTTCATGCATATGCGGGATGAGACTGCTCATCATGATCCCGCTTTGACCACACGCTTTGAAGTCAAACATACTCGGTGCCACCGCAAGTCGAGATTGGCCACTGGTCATCGTCGTTATTCGTTGACCATTGCGGACAGAATCGGGCAAGTCCTTGTCGAAGTGGTCTTTCAGTCCGGGCTTGTAATCGAACAGGTCGAGCTGCGATGGCGCGCCGTTCATGTGCAAATAGATCAAGCGTTTCGCCCGCGGCGGAAAGTGAGGTAGCCCAGGTTGTGGCGGATAGATTCGATTGGAATCCGCGGAAGCCGCATTCCCCATCAGTCCGGCCATCGCAAGCCCGCCGAAGTTGAGACCAACGCTGTTAAAAAACTGACGACGATTGGCTTGTTGGACGTATCGTTGAATTGGATTCATTTTAGTTCTTGGTAATCGTTTCATCCAAATTAAGCAAAAGGTTGGCAAACAGCGTATACGTCGCGAGCTCGTCGGCACTCCAGATTGAGTCAGGTTTACTCTCGCCGTACGCAATGAG
>JANPLJ010001078.1:0-7729 GCA_031426475.1 Pirellulaceae bacterium
GGAAGAAATTCCAAAATCACCCTGAGTGGGCGAAATTGAAGGCGGTTGAAGAGTACCAAGGCACGGTCTCCAAAATCCATAAATTCAACCTCCGTCCCCGTCCGTATTCGAAGCTGTAGCGTTGTGCGAGCCTGGGAACGAGCGTGTTCAAACTGGCGATTCGCGAAAATGTCGAAAATTGTTGTCACAAATTGACGCAATCTACGTTTCACTCTATAGCCTCTTCCATAACCCATTTTCCGTACTCGCAATCCGTTAGGTCCCATCATGGTAAGACGATTTGGTTTGTCGTTTGTCGCAGTCTGTACAATGTGCTTTTTCCATACGAATACGGATGCAGCACTGGTTGGCCTGACTTCGAATAGCACTTTAATTACGTTCAACGCCAATACACCTGGTACTACGTCAGCTCCCGTCCCGGTAACCGGATTGAATGCTGGTGACATATTGAAAGGCATCGATTTCCGGCCTGCTACCGGCGCGCTATACGGATTTGCTCAGAATGGAACGACCGGAAATCTGTACACGATCAATTCGGTGACGGGGGCAGCAACGTTTGCTTCAACGCTTTCCACTTCGCTATCCGGAACGTCGTTCGGAATAGACTTCAATCCGGTGCCCGATCGATTGCGTGTGGTGACGGACGCCGACCAAAACCTTCGGATCAACGTCGATACCGGAGTAACCACGGTGGATACTGCTTTGGCCTATGCGGCAGCAGATGCCAACGTCGGGGCGAATCCCAACGTGATCGCAGCAGGTTACACAAACAGTGTTCCCGGAGTGGTCGCGTCGACTCAGCTGTTCGTCATCGATTCTACGCTCGGCATTCTTGCTCTCCAAAATCCACCAAATAATGGAACACTGAACACGATAGGATCGTTGGGGACGACTGTTGGCGTTAATACTCCGTTTGATATCGAAGGGTCGACCGGTTTTGCGTATGCAGTACTTGGTGGAAATGCGCTTTCTCAAATCAACCTAGCCACAGGAGCTGCAACCTTACTCGGCAACATCGGAGGCGGAACACCCGTCATCGGTCTTTCATCGCAAATCAGTGGCGTTCCCGAGCCCTCAGGTCTCATGCTTCTCGGGATCGCGTCAATGGTGATTGCAAGATCACGGTCGCGACGTGGATCTTGAAATTCACGCCGCGTTTCCGACGTTCCGATGACTTTTATTCGTGCCAGTAGATGACCGCGTTATGCGTGGCTCGTCCGACAGCCACGATGTCTTGATCACCGTCGCCGTCTAAATCGGCGACGACCAGGTCTTCCACGGCTACTTGTCCTGGTTCCACAAGTTTGCGGGTCCATTTTCCGCTCGACAGATCTTGCGGGTCATAGATGCGAACGCCTGATCGATGTTCATCGCCCAAGTTGTCGCGAACGCCGATGATGAGTTCCTGCTCTGCATCGTCATCCAGGTTGGCACACGCGACAGCATGGCCCCATTTGAGCTGTTCATCCAGGACATGACGCGTCCATAGGCTTTGGTCAGTCGACTTTGGTTCCGTGTAGACCACGACTTTGTCTCCATGCCACGGCTCGATGGTCGCAATATAAAACTGCTTGCTGTTGAGTGTTCCCAACCGAATTTCGCTCGATCCAATCGCCGGTGCCGTACCGGTCTGACCGGTTCCTAAAAGTTTTTTCTGAACCTGCTTTCCATCGAATTCAATATGCGTCACTCCTTCGAAGCTGGCTGCGAGTATCTCGTGCTTGGAATCGTGATTCATATCGACCACATCCAGGTTGTGCATGACGTGCAATGAATCTTCGATCACTTTCATGGGCCAAGGATCCGTGGCTTTCCCGGGTGTTGGTGAGAATGCCAACAAACGAATCCCGGCCTCGCTAAAGGCCGGTTGTCGCGTGCCTCGACCTTTCAGTGGCGCCACGACCAATTCTTGTCGACCATCATGATCCCAATCGATCCATCGCATCCGATGAGTCGTCGGCTCTTCCGCGAGTGGATAGTACGTCCAGATTTGGCGTGGATCGGACGGCGAACGCAACCAACCGATCTTGCCTCCCGAATCGCTGTTGCCGAATTGCCAATCGTGGCCCACAGCGAAATCGACGTGCCCATCGCCGTCGACGTCCAAGGGCGCAAAGCAAACATTGTCGTTGGCGGCATCGGGAGTTGCATTCATCACATGCGTTTTCCAAGTCGGACTCTCGAGCCAAACAAAGCGTTTGCTATCGACAATCGCGATATCCAAACGGCCATCGCCGCTGATGTCGATTGCCTGTACCGCGTAGCCAACCCCCAACTCAATCGGCAGCACTTCCGGCCGCCAAGTCGTTTCACATCGAACAACATCGGCAATCGCGAAAACGAACAAGCAACCTATCAGTCGAATCAACATCGAATGCGTTTCCTTTTTGAAATCAAAACTGGGAGGGATGTGCAATGGCGTCGGCAACCGGCCCCGCATAGATACTTCTTCCACCATCGACGGGCAAGCAAACACCTGTCAGAAATTCGTGCTCTGCGAGAAAGACTGCAGCACGTGCGACGTGATCCGCGGTCCCCGCACGCCTCAACAAACATTGGCGAAGTATCGCTTGCTGGGTCGCGTCGGGAGTTCCGTCGACCAGCAACACGGGGCCAGGCATGACCGCGTTGACACGTACACTTGGGTTGCGCTCCGCCAATTCAACCGCAAGCGATCTCGTCAATGTCGGGATCGCACCCTTGCTTGTGAAATACGCTGCAAAATCTCGGTAAGGTCGGCTCAAAGCCCAATCTCCGACCAACACGATTGTTCCGCCAGTCGACTGATCAACCATCGCAAGCCCAGCCTTCTGCCCGCAAAGAAACGAGCCGACGGTATTGCTCATCAGTTGCTCAACGACCAGCCTTGACGAAGTCTCTTCGAAGTTCATAGGTTCCCACACCGCTGCTGCATGGGTTAAGACGTCCAATCGACCAAACCGATTCATGATCTGGTCGATCCACCCGTTGACGGTTTCTTCTTCCTCGATCGCCCCTGTAACCAAAAGCGTTTCAACGCCAGCTTTGTTCCACTGCTCTTCAAGTCGTTTC
The DNA here is from genome assembly GCA_031426475.1 of Pirellulaceae bacterium. Lineage (GTDB taxonomy): Bacteria > Planctomycetota > Planctomycetia > Pirellulales > Pirellulaceae > JAIYDQ01. Next base: position 3,052 of record JANPLJ010001078.1, read on the forward strand.
CCTTCGGCGACGGAACGATTCGCATGTAAAACGATTCGATAGCCACGAACGGCAAAGCGTTTCGCAATCGCGCGACCGACTCGATCTGCGGCGCTTCCCGTCACCCATGCTACTGGTTGCTCGGTCCCGAACAGGGCATGCAAAGTCCGTCGGTCCTCTTCGGATCGGTATTCGCTGATAGAACTTCGCGTTGGATCAGGCCAAGGTAAGTCAGACATGAATCAGATAGATCTCATTGCTAGTAGGGATTCCGAGGCTCGTTGCGGAAAGCCATCGAGCGATGCTCTTCAACCGGTGGATTCGCCAAATGAGTAACCATCAGAAAGCCAGCCGCAGCCATTCCGGCAACAAAGCCGCCGACGTGTGCCCACCACGCCACTCCTCCAGACGTTGCATCGGTGCTAGCCCCGTGGAACAATTGCATCAAAAACCAAATACCTAAAAAAATGGGCGCGGGTACTGCAAAACTTGTAAAGAAAATCAGAGGAAGCGGAATGATCGTCTCGACGACCGCCTTCGGATAAAGCAGGATGTACGCGCCCATCACACCAGCAATTGCTCCGCTGGCACCAATTGTGGGAATCAACGAGCCTGGATCGGATACCAAATGAGCAAGCCCCGCAATCACACCGGCGCTAAGGTACATCGTCGCATAGAGAAGATGCCCAAATCGATCCTCAACGTTGTCGCCAAAAATATGCAGGAACCACATGTTCCCCGCAAAATGCATCAGGCCTCCATGCAGAAACATGCACGTGATTAAAGTAGCCCAGTCCGAAATCCCAGCCGGTTGCAACGGACGAACCTGATTCACGATTTGAGGTCCAAAATTGGTTTGGACAATCGTAGGTCGCTCGACCAACATCTCATTTTTTTGAGATTCATCCGCCATGACACGAGCCGGAATCATTCCAAATGCTTCGACAATTTGCATATCGTCGGGCCCCTGCATCGATTGAATTACGAATGCGACGGTACACAGACCGATAATTGTGTAGGTTACCCAAGGAAACGTGCGGGGTTGAATATCATCGTGCAATGGAAACATAAACTATCATTGATTCCTGGGTTTGGGGACTCGTTTGCCCGTTCCGCTGGTCGATCGTTTTCGCTGACGGCCAACATGGGCTCGAGGACTATCGGAATCCTCCGATTCGTCGATCGGTTCGCCGATTCGGTCACGACCGCTCATGATCTTATCACGCAGAAGAGCAGCCCGCTCGAACTCCAATCCTTCCGCGGCCGCAAGCATCTCCTCTTCGAGACTCTTCAAGTACGCTTCGGTAATCACCGAGGCACCCGATTCCTTGCGAACCATCTCGCGAGCCTTCTTCCGCAACTGCGATGCAGATTCAATGCTCTGGCGAATGTTGCTGGTTACGTTTTGTGGGGTAATACCATGCTCAACGTTGTAAGCATGCTGTGTCCGCCGTCGTCGTTCGGTCTCGCGAATCGCACTTTCCATCGAATCCGTTACACGATCGGCGTACAAGATGACCTTCGATTCGACATTTCGGGCGGCCCGCCCAATCGTTTGGATCAGCGAAGTCTCGCTTCGCAAAAAGCCTTCCTTGTCGGCATCTAAAATGGCGACTAATGAAACCTCAGGCAAGTCCAAACCCTCGCGCAACAAATTGACTCCCACCAAGACATCACATCGGCCTTCGCGAAGATCCTTGAGCAACGCAACGCGCTCGAACGCATCCAACTCGCTGTGCAACCAACGGCATCGAACATCGTTGTCCGTAAAAAACGTCGCGAGATCTTCGGCAAGTCTTTTCGTCAGTGCCGTTACCAGCGTCCGATGCCCCATCTTGACGCGTTGGCGAATCTCTTCCAACAAATGCGTAACCTGACCGCGAGCTGGTTTGACTTCGATCACGGGATCTAACAAGCCTGTCGGGCGAATGATCTGTTCCACCACTTCGCCGCCAGTCGATTTCAGTTCGTATTCACTGGGGGTTGCTGACACGAAGATCACTTGATTGATTTTCGCTTCCCACTCTTCAAATTTCATCGGGCGATTATCGAGTGCACACGGCAGCCGAAATCCGTGCTCTACCAGTGTCGTCTTACGACTTCGATCTCCAGCGTACATCGCACGAACTTGCGGAATCGTCACGTGAGATTCATCGACCAACAACAAAAAATCTTCCGGAAAGAAGTCGTACAACGTGTCCGGCGCCTCGCCGGGCTTCTTTCCCGAAAGCGGTCGTGAGTAGTTTTCGATTCCTGGGCAGTGACCGACCTCTTGCATCATTTCGATGTCAAAACGCACCCTCGCATTCAGTCGCTGAGCTTCGAGAAGTTTGCCTTCTTCTTTGAACTTCGCTAGCTGCTCTTCCAGCTCCCGTCGAATCTCGACGACCGCGCTTTTCAAGCGTTCCTCGGACGTTACGAAGTGCTTGGCCGGGTAAATATAGACTTCTTCTAACGTCGACAGCGTCTGACCGCTGGTCGGATTGATCATCGAAATGCGTTCGATCTCGTCGCCCCACATTTCGATCCGGTATGCAAACTCTTCGTAGCTCGGCCATATCTCAAGCGAGTCCCCTCGAATTCGAAAGCGACTTCGCTCGAACGCTACGTCGTTACGTTCATACTGAATATCGATCAACTTCAGAAGCCATACATCGCGATCCATCGTCGCCCCAACACGAAACGGCACCACCATCCGTTTGTAATCAGCTGGAGAACCCAAACCATAGATACAAGAAACGCTGGCGACGATAATGACGTCGCGACGTGAAACCAGCGCGCTCGTCGAAGCCAATCGCAACCGATCGATCTCTTCGTTGATCGATGCGTCCTTTTCGATATAGATATCACGCTGCGGTATGTAAGCTTCCGGTTGATAGTAGTCGTAATAGCTGACAAAATAGTGAACGGCATTTCGAGGAAAAAACTCGCGAAACTCCGAATAGAGCTGAGCGGCAAGCGTCTTGTTGTGACTCAAAACGAGGGTTGGCCGCTGGACTGTTTGGACCACATTCGCCATCGTGAAAGTCTTGCCCGACCCCGTAACCCCCATCAGAACTTGACTTCGATTGCCGCTTTTCAAGCCATCTACCAACTTGCGGATCGCCTGCGGTTGATCACCGGCTGGTTCAAAGCGGCTATCAAGTTCAAATCCAACCGGGCCAGACAGGGAATGGTTCATTCAACTATTTCGCAATGCCTTGTATGAGAAAGTCGCGGTTTTCGTTCGATCCGGACGTTTCTCGATGACGTATTTTACGTCTGCAAGTATATAGCGCATTGCAAAGTTTCACTACGACGCCTGGTCGAACACTCGGAGACCAATCTCGCATCATTCGATCGGCTCCATCGCCATTCGATCGAAAATGCAGCAATCTGAGCTCAGCGACACCATCATCGAGCGCGGAGGAAACTAATAGCGGAGGAAACTAATAATAGAGATTCCCGCCGAAGTCTGGGATTCGCCCGCTTTTCACAACCTCAGCCCATCGCTCAAGCTTGTCCTTGTCCCAGAAGTCTACACACAGCTTGAAGTACTCTAAGACAACATCCTTCTGGCCTTTTTCCAGGAGCTCCTTGGCAAGCATCATATTCGGACCGAACGAGCCGAGGTTGGGAGACCCGGATGTTCTACCAGCTGCCATTAAATGCTCTCCGGCTTCATCAATCTTCCCGACTTTCAATGCCAAACGGCCAAGGACGATGTTTCCAGTGTGAACTGCGTTGCCCTTATTCGATTTTAAGACTTGCTCCGCGTATTCCTTAGCTTTCTCTATGTCATCCGCCTCAAACGCCATTTTCGCAAGCTCAATCAACGTCGACGATTTGTCGCTTGATCCGCTTTGCAAACTCAGTGATCGCTCATATTGGACCAACGCTTTGGAAGCAGATTCCTTTCGTTTTTTGTCTGATAGGCGTCCTATCTGATCGAGACGATAGAGATGCCCTAGATTATCGCAAAAGTCTATGTTGTCAGGATCTAAGATTTGTGCTTTCTTTAGAAACTCAATCGCCGTCTCCCGATCCGACTGCATTAAAAAATAAGCGGCATTGCTCAGGACATTTGCATTCTCGCCGTCCGCATTTATTTTTTGAAACCAAAGCTTCTTGGCTTTCAAATAACCGCTCGGATCGATTTCGGCGTGCAAATGAAGATACGGCGAGCCTGCGACTGCCGAGTCTGGATAGTTTTCAATAGCCCAGCAGACTAGCTCTTCGTACGGCTTGCGAAATTCTGGTGATTGGATGCTTGCACTCGAACAAAAGCCCAGAAATTGCAGCCGAGATTCAATGTCACCTGGATCCCAAACCGCTTTGGCTTGTATTACTCTTGCCTCTTCCATCGAAAGACTTGCGCCAGTCGACAAAAGAGCTTTTTGTCCTTCCGATGGCGGTAACGGAGGAGCTGACCGTCGCAATCCTCCCTGTTTTGCCCGAGTCCCGTTCATTGAAATTACGGCGTTATTCATATCTCCCGTCGAGTCACCAGAGAACGAAATGCCCTCCATGCTGTTCGACTGATTGCCGTTTAACGTGAGGACACGATTGCCTCCATTGCTAAATGCGAGCGTTCCTGTGACGACTTTGCTTTCGTGAGTATCGTCAGATAACGCGCTGCTCATAGTCTCGCTCCGAGTTACTTCGACAACAAACTTCCCCCCTCGACTCAACGTGAATCCGCCTTTGCTGAGCTTGTATT
>JANPLJ010001079.1:0-5099 GCA_031426475.1 Pirellulaceae bacterium
TGGTGCGTCTTTAAGACTAAAAAGTGGCATTGAACGTAGTGGATCTTTCGAAAGACCCAAAATACGCAGGATATTTAGCAAGATCCACTACCAAGAATTAAGCCTTGAAGACCCAGGGAGTTGTGATTGAATGCTTGAGAATACATCTGTAGTCGTAACGGGCGGTGCTTCAGGAATTGGTCTGGGGGTTGCGAAAGCCTTTGTCGATGCCGGAGCAAGAGTCGCAATCGGCGGGCGCCGTCCTGCGGCCGTAGAGTCCGCCGTCGCCAGCATCAGCGCACCCGGCCGCATCTTTGGGCACGTGCTGGATGTCACGGATCGAAGCCAAGTGAAAGAGTTCTTTGAATGGTCAGAAAAGTCGATTGGCCCGCCGCAGATCTTGATCCAAGCTGCGGGCATCAACATTCGCAATCGCAGTATCGACAAGATGGTTCCCGAAGACTGGGATCAAGTTATCGCGACTAACGCGACCGGCGCTTACAACTGCATGATCGCAGTACTTCCGGCCATGCGAGCGAAACGCTCGGGGTTGATCATCAATATTTCAAGTATTGCTGGCAAACGAGCGATCGCCCTTGGCGGAGTCGCCTACTGCGCCAGCAAGTTCGCCATGACGGCGATGGGGACGTGTGTCTCGAACGAAGTCGGTAACGATGGCGTTCGCATCACCAACGTCTATCCCGGTGAAGTCAACACGCCAATCCTTGATCAACGCCCGACACCAGTCACTGACGAACACAAGCAGCGCATTCTCCAGCCCGAAGATGTCGCCGCAATGATCATCGCTATCGCGAGTCTCCCCGCTCAAGCGCACGTTCCCGAGATCGTGATCAAACCAGTCTCTCAGCAGTATTTTTGAAGGCCCACACTCGTCAGAATGTGGAGAGTTGGCGCTTCCGTCCACGTTCTGACGAACGCCGCTACGACAGAGCCCTTGGAAATAAAAAACGCGGCGTGAGCCGCGTTGAGAGGATGACTGGTTTAAACCAGTCACGGATCCGTTGCGAGACGCACTCGAGAGCGCGGCTCGCTGTTTGACCATTCGCATTAACGATTGAGAGTCGAGCTTGGCGGTAGCGAGTAGCCTGGATTGCTCGAACCGTTCGCCGTGTAAGGCGTGCTTGTAAAGCTTGGCGCCCCAGCGGCTGGCGCGTTACCTTGCCCAGGCGCACTCCCTTGCTGTGCAAAGTTGTAGCCAGTCGGTCGACTGGTGCTGCCAGGTCGATAGGACGCGTTGGATGCATTATTAGGCGAGGCCATCGAGTAGCCAGCCGTTTGAGCGGGCACGGAAGTCGTTCCGCCAGACGATCCGAAGGACGGTTGGGAAGTTGGCATTGCAAATCCACCGCTTGTACTTGGGTTCGTTGGTGCCGTTTGAGCAAACGAATTGGGTGCTGACATCGCAGGCCCTGCTGAACCGACAGGGCTGTAGGTCCCGCCGTTGACTGGGAAATTCGCTGGATTGCCACCGGGCATCGAAGGTGGATTGGCACTAGCGAAGGCGCTCGGTGCTGGCGGCGAACCGGCGGCTGAACCGCCGCTAGGCTGTGTTCCGAAGGAACCGGGAGCCGACATCGAAGGTGCCGCAGCGATGGCTGGGGCGACCGACGGGCGACCACCGTAGACACCGTTCGGGGCGACACCGCCGCCGTACGCTTGACTGCTTGGAAGTCCAGCGGTCTGTCCTGCAGGCGGAGCATAGGGGTTGGTCGGAGCGTACGGATTCGAGGAAGCGTAGCCTGTCGCTGTTGCTGTCGTTCCTGGAGCAGGTAAACCGCCTGGAGGGGTCGCTGGACGAGCAGGCGCACCTGCGGTGGCCAGCGAGCTTGCGGCTCCGGTTTGGCCAAACGTGTTGTAGGGGCCAGTTGCATAGCCATTCATGCCAGCAGCGGCTCCAGCGGTGGGAGGCTTGTACCCAGAAGCCGACGCGGCTGTGCCGGACGGAACGGAGTAAGACGGGGTGGTTGCCGATCGGTCCGAACTTCCTTGGGCCATGAGGTTGGCTGGTGGTGTCGTCGAACCAGGCGACGCAGGTTTACCAGCTGCGGCGCTCGCGATCGTACTTGGATTCTGCTTCGACGCTGGTGACGTCGGATAGGTCAGCGCCGAAGGCCCTGAGCCTGCTAGTGCCGATTCGGAAGGCTTTTTGGACCATGGCATTTTCATGCTGGGCATCTTCCAACCGCTGCTACAACCGGTGGTTGCAATGGCTGAGACGACACACCCCAGAACCATGAATCGCGTCCATCGTGAAATATCTACTCGCATTCTGTCATTCCCTTGAACTGAATATCTTCTGAGGTTCACGCCTGTTGAGTGAATCGGCTATGCATGGACTGATCGTTGAGAGTATTCGCTAAAGTCGGCAAATTTTCTTTGACGGGTACAAACCGACAGGACGGAAAATACGGATCATTGCTAGAAAAGGTCAATGGCAATCCTGAAAGAGAATTCCTCCAGTGCCTCCATGGGATAATCTCGCAGTTGGCTTACAATACTTCACTTCGCCTTGGATTTTCCACCATGGCGAAACCAGCTTTGATGACCTTTACCATCTCGTTCTCCGACTGATTGCATTTAGTGACTCGACAACCTGCCATCGAACGCTACCGTCATCAGCTCGCCACCACGGAGTCAAGTCTCCATCGACACCACCAGACATTAAGTCGCTTAGTTGTCACTCGTATGGTGTTGTTTCTAGTCGCGGGCTACTTACTTCTGACTAGTTATTTCAGTGATATTCGATCATGGTCTTGGATTGCTGTCGGATTGGGGGCGATGCTAGCATTCCTGGTCTCAGCCGCGATTCATGAATGGATCCAACAAACAGTTCAACGCGAACTCATCCAACGTCGGTTGTATCGCCGATTAATTGCACGCATTTCCCGCGACTGGGAGGAACTATCGAAGAAAGCTTCCATGGACGTTGGCATCGAATCGATTGCAACCGCAGACGATCTTGACCTTGTCGGAGATCGCAGCCTGTTCAGTTGGTGTTCACTCGCTGGCACGCAAACTGGCTCTAGAGCCATGGTCCAACAATTGACGTCCTATGCCGAGGCGTCGACGATCCACGATCGACAACAAGCCGTCCGGGAACTTGCACCGCAGTTCGAGATCCGGGAACGCTTGATGATGCAACTTTGGCAATTGGGAGCTGCGCAAGCATCGCTTGAAGATTTTTCAGACTGGGCAAAAAATCCGAGTACCGGATTTCGATGGCTGAATTTCTTGACTTGGTTTGGGCCAGCCTGTTTGCTATCGGGGATTCTCGCCATTATCTCGTCAGTATCGCTCGACTTGCCAACCCCAGTATTGTGGTCCAGCCTGATTCTTTTGACGGTCGGGGTTCTCACAAACGTGTTGTTGGTCCTGGGTTTCGTTGGATTTCTACACAATGCGTTCAAGCGAATCACGACGCATCAAGAACTCGAAGCCACATGCCAAGAGCTCCTTCGTTCGCTGAACCAGCTACATCCGCAATCAACGCTTTTGAACGAATTCCGAAGTTCCCTTTGTGACCCTTCGCAAAAGAATTCAGCGATCGCTGCCTTAGCAAAACTGCGTTGGCCGATGATGCTAGCGGGGCTTCGGCTTCACCCATCGTTGTATCTTGTCTTCTTGATCTTCCAAATCTGTTTGCTTTGGGATTTTCGAGTTTATGAATGGATCGAGCGATGGCGAGTGCAATACGCGACCGAAGTTCCTCGATGGATTGCCAGTCTTGGTCAACTGGAAGCGATTCTCGCTGCTTCGGCGATCCACGATGAATATCCAAGTTGGGCGTTTCCCGAATTCGATCCGCCCGAAGTAGGCATTTTCGAAGCGACCCAAATGGGGCACCCATTGCTCGGCGACCAATCACGAGTCAACAACGATTTGAAGATTGATGCAGATCGACCAGTGGTACTGGTTACCGGATCGAATATGTCGGGAAAGAGCACCCTCATGCGGGCCGTTGGCGTCAATGTGGCGTTATCGCGAATCGGAGCCCCCGTGTGTGCCGAGAAATTTCGCTGCCCAACAATGGACATCGCAACCAGCATACGCGTTCGTGATTCTTTGGCCGACGGAGTTTCGTTCTTCATGGCGGAACTCAATCGATTGCGAGAAGTGGTCGACGCAGTTCAACAAAGTCGAGAAAAGTACAATCGTCCGTCGCTCGTAATCTTGGACGAAATCTTGCAGGGAACGAACTCGCAAGAACGCCAGATCGCGGTCAGCCATGTCGTTCAAACGTTGCTTCGCTTTGACGCGATGTTGCTTGTCAGTACTCACGACCTTCAGCTTGCTGATACCGAAGGCTTTTCAAATAACAGCCAAGTCGTTCATTTTCGCGAACATTTCGAAGACCGAGATGGCAAATCGAAAATGTTGTTCGATTACCGCATGCATCCCGGTATCGCGCCAACAACGAACGCCCTCAAACTGCTTGAACTCGTTGGGCTCGGAAAGAATCTTTCAAAGCCCGAAAACGCACGCAAAGCATGAAACCGTGATCCGAACTAGTAACGCCGGCAGTTGCAATTCGAATTCTGATAGCGAATCGTTGGACGGTAGACGGGTGCAGATCGATAAACCGGAGCCGGGCGGTAGTTGCTGGAGTAGACGGATCGGGGTGCATAAGCGTAGTTGCTCCGGCCGCGATATCCGCTGCCGACGCTAATTCCGATTTCCGAACCATACAGGCTCGGACCAAATCCGCCATACCCAAGGCTCGGGCCGAATCCGCCATAGCCGAAACTCGGCCCAAATCCGCCATAGCCGAAGCTGCCTGGTCCAAACCCCGATCCGAAGCCACTCCCAAATCCGACACGGATGAATCCTTGCGCAGAACCAGTAGAAACCGTCCCCATTGCGAAAACGCAAGCTAAAACAAAGACGCGTAACATCATCGAGAAACTCCTTTTGTCAACGAATTCGATTCTGGATGACGAAACGCCGCTCGGGTTTCGAAGAGAAATCAGCCACTCGGATTCACCTTTCAATATAGGACTGTTGCATTGAAAGGCCAGCGTCTTTGCTATTTCGACTGTCCTAAGGCCTTCCACCTTCCATCGCATTGACCATCCGCTTCGACTGTGTTTTATAGGTCGGTG
>JANPLJ010001080.1:0-1978 GCA_031426475.1 Pirellulaceae bacterium
GATACTGACACGAACTCCTTACGATAAAAAAGAGGGCAAGTCGAACGACGCTCGTTACTTTGCTTCGCATGGTTACACGGCCGTAATACAGGATACCCGCGGACGCTATGACTCGGAGGGCGTTTGGCGATGGTTGTTGGATGACGGACAGGATGGAGTGGACACGGCCGCCTGGATCGCAGCCCAACCTTGGTCGAACGGACGGATCGGGATGATGGGAACAAGCTATGTTGGCGGCACACAACATGCCGTGGCAATTGCGGGTTCTCCGTATTTGAAGACCGTCATTCCGGTGGACGCTGTTTCGAACATGGGACGCCAGAGTATGCGGAATGGAGGAGCGTTCGAATTGCGATTCTGGAATTGGATCATGTTGAATGCTGGAAAAGGGAGTTCGGCATCACAAGATCCCGCTCGAGCGCCTGCGCTGCGGGAGATGGCCGAACAACGCCATACCTACCTTCAGAACTTACCGCTACGGCACGGCACGACGCCTCTGAAGCTTGCTCCCGAGTATGAATCGTGGCTGATCGATGCGATGCAGCATGGAGCAAACGATGATTTTTGGCGTCAGAATAATATCGTTGACTATCCAGCGAGCTATCAAGACATTCCCGTTTACCTTGTCGGCGGTTGGTATGACTCGTGGGCTGGCAACACGACGGCAAACTTTATGGCGCTGACCAAACAACTCAAGAGCGACGTCTACTTGATCATGGGGCCTTGGATTCACGGCGCGCAGAATAGCTTCGCTCATGGACAAGTGTCGTTCGGCAAAGACGCGGCGATCCCGCAACAACTTGCCTGGCGTAAAGAATGGTTTGATCACTGGCTCAATGAGCAGCAGAATAGTATCGGGCAAAGGGCACCGTTTCGTACTAAGGTTCGGATTTTTGTAATGGGAACAGGAGATGGCTCAAAAGATTCGGACGACCGCCTCATGCACGGTGGTTACTGGCGTGAAGAGAATGAATGGCCGCTTGCACGAACGGTCCTTACCCCATACTACCTTCACTTCGATGGAACGCTTGCAGACCAGATCGATGAAACGCGTACCGGATCCCAACGATCGACGTCGTATGCCTTTGATCCGGAAGATCCGGTTCCCACAGTTGGCGGGAACATATCGTCAGGAAATGACATACTCTTGCAGGGAGCGTGGGACCAACGCGGTGGCGAGCATGTGTGGAATTTTCAAAAGCCGATTCCTTTGTCGAGCCGCAATGATGTCCTGGTGTTTCAAACCGAAGTGCTTCGAGATGACGTCGAAGTTACTGGCGAAATCGAAGTCAAGCTGTGGATCTCTTCGACCGCTCCCGATACCGACTTTACTGCGAAATTGATCGACGTTTATCCGCCGAGCCCAGATTTTCCGGGTGGATTCGATCTCAACATTGGCGATGGAATCCAACGAGCTCGGTTTCGCGAATCGTTAAACGAAGAAAAGATGATGAAGCCCGGTGAGATTTATCCTCTAACGGTTAAGCTCTATCCGACATCGAATGTCTTCAAACGTGGTCATCGCATTCGCGTGGACATATCGAGCAGCAATTTTCCACGCTTTGATGTCAATCCGAATACCGGTGAAGCTCTCGCCCAGCATCGTCGTACGCAATCTGCCGTCAACACGATCCATCATGACGCTACGCGGCCTTCGCACATTCTCTTGCCGGTTGTCCCCAGCAAGTAGAGTGATCACAAATCCTCGATCCTTCAATCAAGTTACATAATAGGTAAACAATTTCGAGACTTTTCGCTGATCGCCAGCTCTCGTAGCTACGCTCGCCAAGAGCGTGGACGCTCGAAGCTTCTAAATCCTCGTAAAATCGTAAGTCTAAGGCACTTCTTCCACCGTCTTGGCGACGGTGGCTACGTCGGAAACCATACTCAACTTTCACGGTCCAAGTTTACTTGGCTATTTGCTCGCTAGAGTTCAATCGGATACTGGCGATCAGCGAGAAGTCTCAGAATTTCGTTG
>JANPLJ010001081.1:0-2067 GCA_031426475.1 Pirellulaceae bacterium
CCTCGTCGCGGCGTTGCCGGTTCCAGACCTGGTGGCCGGTGTAGCGGGGGTTCTCGATGATGGATTCTCGATGGAGGTAGCTTTCTACCTTCGAATCGCAGTTTCGGGATTGATTTTCTGCTGCCTAACTTCGGCGCCTTCTCTGCATAGAAAATACGGCGCCAAATCCTGCGACCAGCAACGCCGATGATGGTTCTGGGACAGCAGCAACGCCAACTAAAAAACCGTTGGAACCATCCGATGGTTGGCTGGGAAAACACCTCAGCCAACTTCTTAACGTTTTCTTTTGGTTCGGGTATTTTTCGACACTCGGTCCAATATCAACATCCATCATTGCTAGTAGATGAGTTTACTTTTAAAGCCGAAGGTCCATCGCATCGCTGAAATCGCTTGTTCGTGTTACATGCAAATTGTATTCCGACAGGTCCCATTTGAGGCGCTCAGGGGGCAAGCTCACGTAAAATCAAGACCGACACGAGTACGTGGCGAGTAAAAACACACTCAACGATCCCAAACCAACACAGCAATATTCATTGGCACAACTAAGTAATCGATGAATACAATTCACTCATCGCGATATCGACCTGGTCCTCGTACCGAGATTTCGATGGCTTCTTGGTTTTCATCGAATTGCTAAGAGTGCTTGGTGCCGCGGCTTCAACAGGTGGTCCAGACAAATCGGACACTAACTGAGTAGATGGCGATTGACTGACGGAACCAGACTCAGTTTGTTGCGATGTGGCTAGCAACCGACGCGTCGTTTCGGAGGCTGGAACGCTGACCGACGAATCGCGGTTACCAACTTGCACCAATGGAGTTGCCGAGCCGATTTCATCGCCGTTCGATCCACCCGTGCGCGAACTGTTTTGGGCAGACTCTCCTTCGACAGACTGCGACTTAAGTCGGTTGATTACCATGAGCACGTCGATTGGACTAATACTATCGTCTTTGTTGACGTCTACGAATGGTGGCACCTTCTCAGATCGAACGGGTAGCTTGACGTTGCCATTGGCATTGAGGTAGTTGATTACTTGAAGCACGTCGACTGCCGAAACGAAGCCATCGTCGTTGACGTCATATGGGTTTTTGAAATTGTGCCACGCGTTGATGGTATTGACGATATTCAACGTAAACTTCTGGTTACTTGATCGATCATCGAGAGTATCAAAGACCGAATCGTCTCCGGGGTCCGTGACGGTTACAGTCACCACCGTCGAGCCAAGCTTGCTCGGAACGACTCTCGTCCATCGGTGTGAGGGTAAAGTTCGGAGCGATGGCGACGGGGGCACCATCTTCGCTGAAGCTTGTCGAAGTTCCCAAAGAAACTTGTGGAGCCACGGCGTCGGGCTCGACCGAAATCAAAGCCTTGCTGATGTTGCTGACGGCCGTATTGGCCACGACTTGAAACGAAACGACTCGTTCACCTGCGACTGGATTGTAGCGGGTATTGCGATAGCCGATGCTTTCGAGGGCCGCTTCATAATTCTCGACGGAGGAATCGCCGAACAGAAGCAGCGTTCCCGTATTGGAGTCATACAGACTAGAAATGCCGTTCTGATTGACGAACGTTAGCACATCTTGATCCGATGCGAAACCGCTCGATATCGTCACGATCGCGGCGCTAATGATGCCGTCGTATTCAAGCTCCAATCCCGCGCCGATCATCTCCGAGGCACGACCGTCGGTGTAGACCAAGACGTTGTCGATATCGCCGGTGATATGCGGTACGGCAGTGACATTGAGTGTGACGGTTTGATCTTGGCTATACGCTAATCCATCCGACACCGAGAAGGTGAAAGAGATCGATCCTGATTTTCGGTAGCCTGTCGAATCGACGAACAAGACACTCCGCAATGCGTCTTCGTATTCGAAAGCCGTTGCAACGCCTGTAATCGTGAGTACACCCGTCATTGGATCAAAATCAGCATCCATTCCGTCCCAAAGCGAGCTGATAACCAGCATGTCTTCGCCTGGAACATAGTTCGAGCCGATCGATACGGTCGCACCGACTATCAGCGAGTCAACGTCTTGGACGATCCTTCATCTTTCACAGGTTCATCTTGTAGA
>JANPLJ010001082.1:0-2257 GCA_031426475.1 Pirellulaceae bacterium
GGCCAGGCGGTAAGCCTTCGAGAAGGTATGTAACTTGCAGACGATTCAGCCCCGCTGTCATCGTCAGGGCTTTCGTCAAAGTAATTGGAACGCCCCAAGCATTTCCTTCCCGACGCAACTGACATTGGACCTTACCGGCACCTCGTCGTAGCTTTGCTTGAAACGGCATCGCGACAAAATCGCCTCGTTCGGTAGCTTGAGCCCGAACAACCGTATCGAGCGATGTGTCGAGATCGAAAAAATGATCGAGCATACTCTTTCGTGGAAACCGATCATATACGAGTCGATCCTGCAGGCCCTCTTGCTTGAAGACGACTCGATCGTGAATGCTGGCTGCAGCATCTTGATTGGCACTGTTTCCTGCAAGCACTTTGCGATGGTAGACCTCTGGTTGACGCTGCATGGTCGCAAGAAGGTTATGCTGTATCGAACGCACATCCAACTCGTATAGCATGCCGCCTTTGGCGGGTGCGATATAGGCTACCAACTGGTCATTCGCAAGCCGGACCTCTGGTTTGAGATCGTGATTATAGTCCTCTGACATCACCTCGACCCATTCGCCCTTACGCCCCGATGCTTGCTCGATCAGAGAATCGGCGGCAATCAATTCGCGATAAGTTGCATTGCGAAGATGAGGCAGGTAAATACCTCCGAAAGCCCCATGCCAGTACGGACAATTGCATTGGCCGCGATAAAGATGGTCTTCCGCCTGTGGCAAGAGTGCGGGATCGACCGCCGCATGTCGAGCTTCAGACAATCGTCGACTGACTTCCAGCATGCGACAATACATCTCGTTGGCTTCTTCGTACTTGACCCGAAAATTGCGCCAGTAGCCACCGCGAATGAACTGAGATGTTTCGGGCCAATGTGAATCGCCTTGCAAATGATGCACCACTTCATCATAGACCGCTTGTTGGGCTACTGGCAAAGACCATTCCGTCATCTCTCGGTAAGAACAATCGGGCAAGTAGATCCGGCCGACCGCCGACGTCTCGGAAATCACGCTCGTCGGCTTCGAAGTGACTAACCAGTCGCGATTGGCATTCAAAGCATCGAAGAAGCTCCGCAACCAACCTCGTTCGTAGCAGTGCGCATGGGTATCAGGCCAAGTTCCAAATTTTTCACCATCGTCTCCAAACAGCAAGACCGACCCAGGAGCGGCTTCGGCGATCGTGCGGCAGTAGTCGATGGTTTCTTGCGGAGCGGCAAATGGCATCAAGTAACGCAAGCGTTCGCTTCCGGGAAAGACTCGCATCACTTGCCCATCATCTTCGGTCAAGAAATAGTTTGTTAACTGTTCGCTCGTCCAACCGGCAGCCCGGAAGTGGAAATCGTCCAGAATGGTGTATCGCATGCCTGCAGGTACAAGATCGCGAACCAGCTGGCTTTCCCAAACGCGCTCGGGCATCCACATTCCAATGACTTCGGTTTCGAATCGATGATTCAGCCAGTTTCGATATTTTTTGATCTGGCCAACCCGGTCACGACTCGGCAACATCGTCAAAATCGGCTCGTAGAATGGACCACCCACGATCTCAATTCGGCCAGCTGCCACCAACGATTTTACTCGGTCGACATATTCTGGATGATGCTCGTCGAGCCATAGCATCAACGGCCCGCTGGTGTGCAGGGCGATCTTGAGGTCCGAATACGGCTCAAAGACCTCTAAAAATGGTAAGTAACTGTCGCGGTATGCCTGTTCGATGACGCCGTCGAAATTGCCAATAGGTTGATGGTTGTGCAAGACTAAGCAGAGTCGAACAGTTGGATTCATCATTTTGAAATCATCTGGATAAAATGGAAGCAAAGCCAATTCTCAAGATCGCTTTGCATTTTGCTGGCTTTACTCGGACCTGTGCCGAGCATCTCCCTACCATCTTTCATCGGCACAGTCGGCAAAGTCGCTACAGGTGATTCCACCGAAATCTGCCGGATGAAATCTCCAAGGATAATGGTGAGCTACGTTTTCAATAGCGGTGCTGCTGCCAAGAACCATACTCGCCGAGACGAATCATGCCGACACCAAAAATGAATAGCTTCCTCTCGGTCCAAATAATGGAAGGCTTTGCGGAAATGCTAGGTGACACGAATATCTCCTCCCCTGCCCCCCGGCTTTGCGTGGGAAAGGGCCAGGGTGAGCTGATGAAAATGCTCAAAGGCACCGCGAGACTTCTTACGAAAATCTTCCTCCCCCTCTCCCCGTCTTCGGGGAGAGGGGGGCGGGGGGGTGAGGGGTTGTGTCGCTTGGAAACTCGGC
>JANPLJ010001083.1:0-3594 GCA_031426475.1 Pirellulaceae bacterium
GATTTTTCCATCTCGATGGTTGCTTGAGAATCGAGAGCGAGACCATTTCGCACATGGTGGAATCCACCATGTCGTAATCAAGTACTAGGGGGGCAAACGCATACGATTGCTTATAATGACGAAAGAGGTTAGAACGTATCGCTGGGCGCAGGGAGCATTCGAATGACAGAACGTCCTGATCTGAACAAAAACGTAACGACGCATGGTCGAGCCAAAGGGGCAGCTTTCATGGGTTCGGGAAGGAAGGTTGCGACTAGGCCGCCGGATGAGGATCTCGATCGAACGGTCCTTGACGCACTCAGCGCTCACATTGCAGTCCTCGATCGAAACGGGGAAATCACCGATGTAAATCGAGCCTGGACGCAATTCGGCGAGCAAAACGGACCGGTCATTCTTTCCAGGGTTGGGGTCGGCGCAAACTATCTCGATGTTTGCAAGCGTTCGGTCGACGATGGCGATGAGTGCGTTAATGACCGTTCGATCAAGATTCCCTTCCACAGGCAGCGTCATCACCCTTCTCCCCGAACCCATGAACGCAGCCCCTTTCGCTCGACCTCGCGTCGGTGTGTTTTTGTTCAGATCAGGGCGTTCTGTCATTCAAATACTCCTTGCGCCCAGCAATAAGTTCTAACCTCTTTCGTCATTAGGAGCAATCGAATGCGTTTGTCTACCCTAGCCCTTGGTTACGACATGGTGGATTCCACCATGTGCGAAATGGTCTCGCTCTCGATTCTCAAGCAACCATCGAGATGGAAAAATCAGTTCACGCAAAGCAAACCGCCTCGCCAAACCAAGAATTTGAAAGGTAATCTTCATGCGCATTTTCATTGCGGATGCAGACGAGAAATTTCTACAAATCTTGAGCCTTTACTTAAAAAGGAGAGGGCACGAAGTGGAAATCGCATCGGACGCTCTGGAATGTACGTTCGCGTTACGCGTCTTCTTACCCGATGTCGTTCTTCTGGATGCTGAATTGCTTTGGGCGGACGGAGCTGCTTCCGAAATGGGTAAGGACCCATTGCTTAATGAAATTCCCGTAATTCTGATTTGTGACTGCGATCCACTCGCGTCGTGTATCGCCACTTCCACTATTCGTTTCGCGGACTGGCTTCCAAAGCCATTTCCCCTTGCAGATTTGCATGATCGGATCGATTCCGTCACTGTCATCAACCGTCCGTCGAGACAAGGCGATACCCATGGTGGAATCCACCATGCGCAGAATGGTCTAGCCCTCGATTTTCAACCTCAAAAAACTTAGGACAATCACTTGCGTTGGTTGAAGTACGTAGGAGTCGTTTCGAAGCGTGGCTGGTTAGTACCATACAGATCAAAGGATTCAAAAAGGGAAGCAATATGACTGTCGCAACAAAAATCTCGCACCGTCGGAACGGCGCAATCGGAAAGACCAAGCATTTTCTGGTAAAACCCACGAGATATGAGAAGCTTGACCAAGCGGTCATCGCTGGTTTGACCGGAGATAAAATCGATTTTCTCAGCCGCGACGAGATGGTTCGAGTGATCCTGGCGGCGAAGGTGCCAACGCTGTCCTATTTCGATTCCGATACCCGTTTACGGCTGTACGACTGCGAGACGCTCAAACGCCTCGTCTATAAGGCCCGTCAATGCTGTCAGAATCTACTTGCATATTGAAAGCAAATATAACCGTTGCATTAAGAAGGAGACAAAATGGCAGATCAAACATCCATTGCGACTGGGCCATCAGACGTCGCAACGCAATGCGTGCTTCTAGCGACTCGTAGCGGTTCACAAGACGAAGAAATCGTACAGTCCACGCTAAAGAAACTACGATCCCGAGGCTACAACGGTTTGCAGTCCATTAGCTGCGAGCATCATGAAGGCATGCTCGTTTTGCGCGGTTGTGTACCCTCGTATTTTCTAAAGCAGTTGGCCCAAGAGGTCGCACACAAGATCCCAGGCGTGAATATGGTCGTCAATTCCGTCAGCGTGGATGGACCTCCGGCAGTCGTCCAGTCCTCAATCACGTCGGACTGAGGGCTGCAAGAACAGTGTAAGTTTCGAAAAACCTAATCAAGAATCTACGGAGAGATAACATGCTAGTTCTAAGTCGAAAGCGTGGCGAACGAATCGTGATCGGGCAGAACATCGTATTGACGATAACGGAAGTACGCGGCGATCGGGTGCTCATTGGCATCCAAGCCCCGATGGAAGTGTCCGTTCATCGAGAAGAAGTTTTTCAACGAATACAAGATGCTGGAGTCGCAACAGCACCTGCGGGAAGATTCCATGAGATCGCAATCGACGCTGACACGTTGAACTGTGTATGACCTCGCCGATAATAATCTAAAGAATCGGTGGTACAGGGCACCCGAGCGCATCCGCGATGACACGCAAGAGTTCGGCTTCTTGAATCGTGACATGCTTGTCAGAAGCGATGCAGGCAGAAAAGACGGCGAGCATCTCTTTCTTCTGACGAATCCGAGCTGTAGCGAGTCGATCAAGGGCGATATCAAGTTTTGATAAATCGCAGTCGGGCAATTTCAATAAAGTCAAGCTCGAATCATGGCTTCCCAACGCAGTGAGTCCTGCCGCGAAGGCCGAAGCGGGATTCGTTTCGCCACTTGAGTACGCCAACGCAGAAAGGACAACGGCGAACGCCGATTGAATGGAGGTGCGATCTTTCGTATCAACCGCTGGAGCTTTATTGCCGTGAAGGCGAGGCAACAACCGCTTCGAAATGAACCGATGAACGGCGTATTCGAAGAGAGTGATTTTCTGGTCGAATTGGATAAGATTCTGGACGGTACGATAGAAACCATGAATCTGCGGGGCCGACATCTGATGCAAGGCTGGCAATGCCAAACAAGCAACTGGAAGACGCTGTTCGGGTAACAATCGATCGATAAACGGCATGACGCGTTGCAGTTCTTGAACAGGGCGTTGATCTAACTGCTGAGTAAGTTGGTCTCGTTGTTTCGATCGAATCTCAGATGGAGCTGGCGCGAGCAAAAGCCCGTAAATGACCGCCACGGCCCCCAGTGGATCGCGTATATCATTGGCGAGAATCGGATCTAAATCGTCGACAAGCCCATGAACGTGTACGATATGCTTCGCTTCTGGTTCTCCTACGCTCTCGACCACACGCCCTGGATTTGAGCTCATTCGCTCCGCTCCCACCTCGGCCGCGGTGTGGGACTCTTGGAACGAAGAACGCAACGTTGACAATGCGTGAGGTTCGACGATCTCGGTCGGACTATGAGTCATGACGGAGGTTTTGGGGAATGGTCCCTGGAAACTTGGGTCCAATCGCTGTACACGAACCATGATCGAGGGATGGGTAGCAAACATGCTGTGAAGCATGGCATTGCCGAAGAAGAGATGGCTCGATTCTTCGGCACGTGGCGATTGGATTGTCGATGAAGACGACCATCCGCCGATCTTCTTGAGCGCATTCGTGAGCCCCGAAGGGTTGCGAGTGAATTGTACTGCGGAGGCATCGGCCAGAAACTCGCGTTGCCGTGACACGGCCGATTTGATGAGTTGTGCGAAGAAGACGCCGATGTAACCGATCGCGAGTAAAGCAGCCCCCATCGCGAAGATAGCGATCAGGAATGC
>JANPLJ010001084.1:0-3595 GCA_031426475.1 Pirellulaceae bacterium
CCATTGCCGCCGGAGAACCGACGCCAGTGATCCATGCGAGATCGATTGTTGCTTGAACTTGGCCATCATCGATGTTTCTCGGAATCGGGACGGTCGGATCTCGAAAGCGGTGCTCGATAGCAAACGACAGAGTTCTTACCAAACTCGCGTGATCGATAACTGGTTCCACCCATTCCGGGAAGTTTTTACGGATTTGCTCGGTATCGAATATTGGGTCGTCGGCAAGGTAGCCGCGGTACGCGTCAACGTGCATCTGGTATGCCGCTTGAGCATCGACAATCGAAGGTGGTAAGGCCATTGCGTCCCAGTCTTTCCGCTTCGACGCGATGGCTGCTGTTATCGCGTCGGAAAGCTGATTGACGGTCAACGGGTTTGGGTTCGTAAGATGGTAGGTATGTCCCCAAGCCTCGGGCCGATCGAGGAGACCGACTGTCGTGCGGCTTACCCAGTCAACCGGAACAAGATTTTTCCCCTCATATCCGCTCAGCTGCAACCTTTGAAAAATCCAGTCGAGGCTCCCGGCATTCGATTCCGGCAGCGCACGCAAGAATCGAAGAATCGAGTAGATTGTATGAAAGGTGGATGAGAATCCGGTCGTCGAATCGCCGATTACGATCGATGGTCGATAGATTGTTTTGGTGGTGAATCCAGTTGCCGTTCGAACACACTGCTCGGCTTGGAATTTAGACTGTTCGTAAATGTTGTGAAAGTCTTGGCCTCGATCGAGTTCAGATTCTAGGATTCGCTCATGTCGTTGACCGCAGACGTATGCTGTGGAGACATGGTGAAAGTGTGGGATTCCCCAATCTTGCGAGAACGCAACGACGTTTTGCGTACCGGATAGATTCGTACGAAGCGGTTCTTCTCCAGCCTCGTCCTCCTCAAATCGCAGGCTCGCTGCACAGTGTATGACGGCATCGACTTGTTTTAATAACGCCGTATTGGTTTTGCTTTCGTGAACATTTAAACCCGGCGAACAGATGTTTGCTTCGATGCATCGTGGGCGAAGAAGTCGTCGTCCCATCCGGACTTCCCAATCCTGGAGGATTGCCTCAATTCGATCCCTGCCAGACACAGGCCCGCGTCGTCTACTTGCAACCAACACACGATGACCACGCACCAAGAGATCACGCAGAAAATAGCGGCCAACAAAGCCCGTCGCGCCCGTTAATAAAAATGTCTTCGACGAAGAATGCATTCAGCTTTTTGATTCAATGGTGAGACGCTAGAAATAGTTCAAGGCCATTCTAAGTGTAATCGCCATGAAGACTAGCAAAAAGGAAGAATGCGCTATGCGCCCCCGCTGCCGAGGCAATGAATGCGACGGTTATATCGAATGGGCTGCTCAAGGCTTGCTCAGATAAGCGAAATACGGGAGGACGAGGCTCCTGCCGAGTCGAACGTCGCAAATCGCGTGAAATTCAAACGTGGCTCCGCGGGAGCGTCGCCCGCGTCGCCCTCCCGATTGTGCTTCACCACTCAAAGAGGCTGAGTGGAGTCAACAAATTAGATTTGGAACCGTCGAACTAGCGCTTTGATTTCCACACTGGATCTAGGTGGGAATCTTCCGCCTTAGGCCAGCGTGTGAGCGTGGTTTTTTGCCTTGTGTAGAACTGGATCCCTTCCATTCCTTGGATATGAAGATCGCCAAAAAACGAGCGATTCCAGCCTGTGAACGGAAACCACGCCATGGGGGCAGGTACCCCAACATTGATTCCTATCATTCCCGCATTGAAATGCTGTTTAAATTGGCGGGCTGCGTACCCGCTTCGCGTAAAAATCGCAGCCCCATTGCCGTACTCGCATCCTTCGCCGATCGACAAAGCGTGATCCAAATCCGTAGCCCGCACCACCGATAAAACCGGCCCAAAGATCTCTTCGCGATAGACTCGCATCGACGGTTCGACTCGATCTACGATACTCGGGCCAATCAAGTACCCGCTGCTTTGCTCGATTCTACGGCCGTCCAACGCGACATCCGCCCCCTCGTTGCCTGCGTCTTCCAGGAAACCTGCAACGCGCGTCCGGTGTTCTTCGCGAATTACTGGCCCCATGTCGACCGCTTCGTTTCCATCCGTCGGTCCAACACGGAGCTTGCCGGCATAATCGACTAGGCTACTGATCAGCGGGTCACCAGCCGCCCCGACCGCGACCGCAACGCTACCCGCCATACATCGTTGGCCTGCACATCCGTAAGCCGATGCCGCAAGAGCTTTGACGGTCAGGTCGAGATCGGCATCTGGCATGATGATCAAGTGATTTTTGGCACCACCGGCCGCTTGAACGCGTTTTCCATTTGCCGTTCCCGTAGTATAAATTTTCTGAGCGATCGGCGTCGAACCGACAAACGAAATCGCGGCAACCTTGGGATGCACCAGTAGAGCATCGACACATTCTTTCCCTCCATGCAGGACACTTAGCACGCCAGGGGGCAAGCCAGCCTCGACGAGTAACTCGGCAAGTCGAATCGCGGAGAGCGGAACTTTCTCGGATGGCTTCAGGATAAAGGTGTTTCCGCAGACGATCGAAATCGGAAACATCCAGAGCGGTACCATGTTCGGAAAGTTGTATGGCGTGATTCCGACGCATACCCCGACTGGGTGCTTTACTGTTTCTGCATCGACGTCGGTCGCAATATTCGGCAACGTGCTGCCCATAAGCAAACTAGGAATGCTGCAAGCGAACTCGACCATTTCCAATCCGCGTTGCACTTCCGCTCGCGATTCCGCCAACGTCTTGCCATGTTCACGCGTAACCAGGGCGGCCAGTTCGTCAAAATATTTTTCAAGCAAGGTGTGATAGTGAAAGAAAATACGAGCCCGATCGACCACAGGCGTTGCTGACCATTTCGGCAGAGCACGCGCTGCGCTTTGCACGACTTCATCGACGACTCTCGCGTCACACAAAGGCGTTCGCCCGATCGACTGGCCGGTCGACGGGTTAAAGACGATCTCGTGCGTCTTGGCATCGGGCACAACGAGTTGGCCGTCCATCAGCATTGGAACGATATTTACAGTCGACATTGAATGTACGCTTCCTTATAGAATTTTACCTGGCGTTTTGCGTCGAAAGGTCACGAATGACGCCATCTTACCAAGATAGAATCGAACTGCTTGCTCACTATCCAACGATTTCTGAGCTAAAATTCGATACTTCTCGCTAATCGCCGGCATCTAGTTCCCAGGCTCCTGTCGGCTGGAGCCTGGGAACGAGCGTATTTGTACCGGCGATCAGCGAAACGTCCGAAATCTTGGCAGAAAAAATAGCCCCATCAGCGCGAGCAGAATAACGATCGTCGTTTTCATTTGCCAAGCCTAGTGAATCAATCGTAACTCAACGGTTGTCTGGCAGGATGGAAAACGCTTTGTTTTCATGGCCAAACCGATAGAGAGAAAAATCCCGGCGATCGAGCGTAAGGATTAAAGAGGTTTCGTACGTGGCTGCCAGCCATACGACAGAGGCATCGGCAATTTGGACATCATGGTCGTCGTATTGGGTCACAAAGGGCGGGAGCCACGCAAAGAAGTCTTCGCCAAGTTCTTCAATTATGACCGCTTTGGATGAAACCAACTCGACCGCTTTGGCCTGAGCCGAT
>JANPLJ010001085.1:0-3099 GCA_031426475.1 Pirellulaceae bacterium
ATAAATAAACCAAATCGACAAAATCAGCGAAGTATAACCGCTTACGGTAACACCTCCGGCAACGTATCGGAAGAGAAAGAACGACCCGATCAAGACGGTAACGGAGCACATGGTCATGCCGAGTCCTGCAGTCAATCTCAGCGGCTTATCCGAAAACGACAACATGCTCGAGAAAGCCAGCTTGAACAGCGTGCTCCAAGTATAGTTGGAAACCCCCAGTTCGCGTTTGCCATGTTTCACCGGGATCTTTTCGCATGAAAAACCGACCCACTGCACCATCATCGGAAGGAATCGCGACTTGTCGTGCATCGAGAGTACCGCATTCACGACCTTTCGATGATAGATTCCAAAATTCGCAATGCTCGCATCGAGCTCACTGTCGGTCATATACCCCAGGACTTTGTAGAAGGCGGCCGAGACAGTTTTCCTGAGCAAGCCATCGACGCGTATCGCACGCTGCCCCAAGACGACATCGTGTCCTTTTAACGCCGCTTGGTACAAGTTCGGTATTTCCTCGGGAGCATCTTGGAGATCGCAATCCATGACAACGATCCAGTTGCCAGATGCCTCTTGCAAGCCCGCCGTGATCGCCGCATGCTGGCCAAAATTCCGGGACAACTTGATGCCTTTTACGCGGCGGTCTATTTTGCACTCATGCTGTATCCTCGCCCAACCATCGTCGCGAGAACGATCAAAAACAAGAACAATTTCGTAATCGACGGATAAAGATTCCAAAACACTTTTGATGCGAGAACAAAGCACGGGAATCAGATCCGGCGTTCCATAGATCGGAGAAACTACAGATATTTCCATCATAAAGCGGTCTAGTACGCGAAGAACGGGTGCAGAGGATATGAAAAATCAGTAGATTTCGAACAAACCATGATTGAATCCTCCAAATTGTCTGCCAAGGGTATCGGAGGCCAGCCTCGCTGGACAGCGCCCTTTGCGCTGGAGTCCAGGCTTCAGCCGCTTTTAACGCATCGATGGTGCTCGGCGCCTAAAGGCTGTACTCCAACCGTGTTGCGATCGATTGCCAAGGTCTAATGAAAACTGTCCAATTCTAAGCAAGAATCAAGGTAAGCAAACTGGTGGCCGAGGGCTAGTAGGCAACGTATGAGATTTGCCATCTGATCCCCACGACTCTCTATCCAACGCCGCGTCGGCCTCAAGTTGCAGAGGACGACAATTGCGACTAAAACAACTTTCCTTCTCCAAAATGCGACCGTTCCTTCCGCAATTGAATTAGAACCGTGAACCTTAAAATACTTAAGACGGCTACCATCCGAAACTTCGCTATTGTCTTCATTTGTCTCGTAGCTATCCATTTTTCTTCGCTGACCGCCCCACCCTATTGGGATACGATTCTCGGCAGTTTCCACCAGGCCATTTGGCTCAAGAATAACCACTTCAACCAATGGGAGCTTTGCAAAACGATGCCTTCCTACACGATGGGAGGCCCGAAAGTCTACACGAACTCGATCTATCCGATGATTCAGGCCGTCATGATGGTCTCTATTCCAAACATGACCGTTTTTCTCATGTTAAACCACCTTGCCCAACTGTTGGTGGCCGCTTCCTCGATCATCGTGATGCATTCATTGTTTAAGATGATCGTCAACCCTCGCAATGCTCTGCTGGCCACCGGGATTTGGGCGTCCTTTCCGATGTTTCATTCCATGGCCGCGACCATCAACATGGACTTACCCGTCTGCTTCCTGTCGTTGTTGGGAGTACTGTTTTATGCACGGAAGCAATACGCCGCGATGTTGATCGCCCTGACCGTTGCCGTCGTGGTCAAACAATCTGCCGCGGTTGCGATCATCGCAATCACATTCCTCTCGCTGATTCGTGTCTCG
This sequence comes from Pirellulaceae bacterium, assembly GCA_031426475.1. Taxonomy (GTDB): domain Bacteria; phylum Planctomycetota; class Planctomycetia; order Pirellulales; family Pirellulaceae; genus JAIYDQ01. Next base: position 1,860 of record JANPLJ010001085.1, read on the forward strand.
AACCGCAGGGAACTTAAATACCTTCTGTTGCTGCTCTTCCCATTGGCTCTATCTTTTTCACACGTATTCATCGCGGCTCTCATCGAACCAAAGGAACTTACCGTAACCGAGCAAACGATGAAGGTATCTGACTGGATATTCAATCTGGACGCGATTCTTCAACGTCTCTGGACTCTCGTCTGGCTTGTGCCAGATCAAACGGTTCTATTGGTCGCATCATTCCTGGCTTCGATCGTCGTTGGAATTGTTTTCTTAGTTCGACTTGGAAAACGCTTTTCGGATAAGCTCGCCAATAAGTACGCTGCTATTCGAGGATTCATCGACCTCCAGGAAATCCCCCTGCTATGCTCGGCCATCATCATCGGTTTTACGCTTCTCTATTTTTCGCTCGGAATCATCCTTCCGCGATACGCCATCTGGGTCTTCCCCTACGTCTTCCTACTTATCGCAGTACTCTTGAAAGGATTCCCGCGATTCTTGGCAGTCCTTTCAGTCCTTTGGATCTGCATGAATGTCGCCAATCACTCGGGAGCACTCTATCGGCTCGTCAGTCCCGAACCACTCCATGGGTTCGCAATGTATCTTGAACGCAGCATGGAGTTTCAGAATGACTTGATTTGCAATCAAAAAATGGCGATCGAAGCCGAGAAGAATCTAAAGGATTTCGATGTTGTGACATGCTGGCCATTTACCCATATGCTCGCTGCACCGGAATTCGGGTATCTCAAGACTCCTCTCTCGGTCGTCAGCGCGAATGGGCCGGGACTTCCAGCATTGAATGTCCCGCATGTCTCCACGTGGATTAAAAATCGCGGTCCGACACCGCGACCTATCGTCTTCATTTCGACGATCAGCAACTTCTTTATGCCGCTGCAATTCAACCCACAGATTCACAATCTCGCGGGCCGAGTCGAATACAATGGCCGATTCATAAACGTCTTTCAGGAAAAGTGATCTTACGTCGGTCCCAGCTGATTCAAAAGCTGCTGGGCTTGTTCTGCACCGGGTTGAATCTGCAAGACACGTTCGAGGCAGCGTCGTGCATCCGCTTGCTTCCCACCGACGATATAGAGCTTCGCGAGCCCCAACCAAGCATTTGCGTCGTTCGGTTGAATCGCAACGCATTGCAAATAATCGGCGATCGCTTGTTCGATTTGGCCGACTGCGGCATGACATGCCCCTAGATTCCGATACGCGTCAGCCTTTTGAGGTTCTATCGTCAAAGCCTGCTCGATCCATG